>CAYZUR010000048.1:0-9052 GCA_964481535.1 uncultured Spirochaetaceae bacterium
CTTTAAGATATTTCCATCAATTTATGATGCTACCCACTCAAAACAGCGAAAGGCCGTTTATATATTTTTATCTTATTTACTGGTATATATTTATATTAGTAAGTATTACTTACTAACACCAGTAGAGAGTGTTTTTACAATATCTAGTGCATCAGAGAGAGTTTCACAGCGTAGAATTCTTCCCCTCAATTCTACAGTAGTTGATTCAGCTAATAATAGTGTGGAAAAGCCCATCTCTAAAGCCCCTTTGATTCTTTTATCACTAAACCCTACAGGTCTCACTTCACCCGCTAAGGAGAGCTCTCCCATTGATACAAGGGTATGAGGGAGAGGATTACCAGAGACAGCGGAATAGAGGGCAAGAGCAAGAGGGAGTTCAATAGCTACGTCCTTTAATTTAATGCCTCCAGCAACATTCACATATACATCGTATTGAGATAATCCAACCTTCCCATGACGCTCTAGGACCGCCGCAATACGTGAAACAAGAGAAGTATCGATTCTTTCTGAATAGACTCTAGAATAGCCACCATTCTTCACTGGAATGGTCAGGGCTTGTATTTCAACCAAGAAAGTTCTACTCCCTTCAACCATTGTCCCAAAAGCAATTCCTGCAGGAAGAGTTTTCCCATTTCTTTTATTAAGAAAAAACCCTGCAGGATCAGGAACTGGAACAAGACCTTTCTCATTCATCAAAAAGATTCCTATTTCATCTATAGATCCAAATCTATTCTTTGTTGCTCTAATAATTCTTGCTCCACTGTCTGAAAGTTCAAAATAAAGCACCGTATCGACAATATGTTCAATAACTTTTGGGCCAGCAATTTGCCCTTCTTTTGTGATATGACCAACAAAAAATATTGCACATCCATGCTGCTTTGCACTATCAGAAAGCTCCATTGCACACATTCTCATTTGGTTCACAGATCCAGGAGGAGAAGCTATTTCATCACTACTGAGAGTTTGGAGAGAATCTATCACCATAACATCTGGCTTTTCTTTAGCCATAATATCTTGGATAGCGCTAAGATTCGTATCATTGAAAAGAGAAATTGATGAAAGGGGAAGTTCAAGGCGTTCACAACGGGTTTTTACCTGTTGACTAGATTCTTCTCCAGAGACATATATTGCTTTCTTATTATCTAAAGAAGCCACAACCTGGAGCATAAGGGTAGACTTCCCTATTCCAGGCTCTCCCCCGATAAGGATAGATCCTCCATGCATGATAGAGCCCCCAAGGACTCTATCAAACTCTGATATATTAGAAGTAAATTTAAAGCCTTTATCTATAGTAACATCTTGAATAGAGATGAGCTTAGATTCTTTCTGTGTGCTCTTCTCATGACCCTTTTTTTTGGGTGATTGCATTTGCTCAGAAAAAGAATTCCAAGAACCGCAATCTGGGCACCTACCCAACCATTTAGTCGAGGTGTGGCCACATTCTGAACAGACAAAGATAATAGCTTCTTTTTTCATAGTTTACGTTCCTTAAAAATCAAGTAATTCTACTTCGATTATTAGATATGCATTAGGTGGAATTATGCCAGGATACCCTGTTGCACCATAGCCTAATTCAGGTGGAATAATGAGAGTTCTTTTCTCCCCTTTTGTCATGGTAGATAATCCCTCTCCCCATCCAGGGATTACTTGCCCTATATTAAATTGTGCAGGAGTTGCATTTTTTGCAGTACTATCAAAAACCATTCCATCTAGCAATGAAGCGGTATAATGAACTGTCACGAGGGTTCCATTTTCAGGGGTCGTATCTCCTGTTCCTTCAGAAAGAATTACATAACGTAACCCACTATCTGTTGTTATAGCATTAGGGTATTTTGAATCTAATTCTTTAAGCACCTCTTTCCGTGATTCAGCAATCTTTGCCTTTTCTCTTTGAGAAGACTGCGCTACGGCCTCATTAAAACTAGCTTTAGTTACTGTAAATTTCTTAGCATCATCCCCTACACGGATAATACGAACCTCGTTCATTACATCACCTTGAGCTATAGCATCAACTACATCCTGCCCTTCTACAACATTACCAAAAACAGTATGTTTTCCATCTAACCAAGGAGTTGCAACATGAGTGATAAAGAACTGACTTCCATTTGTTCCAGGCCCTGAATTTGCCATAGAGAGGGTACCTGGTGCAGAATGTTTTAATGAATTATCTATTTCATCAGGGAACTTATAACCAGGCCCTCCGGTACCATTTCCTAAAGGATCTCCTGTTTGAACCATAAAATCTTTGATTACACGGTGGAATGTGAGTCCATCATAAAAAGGTGTTCCAGGGCTTTTTTCATTCAAAGACCCTTCAGTTAATCCTATAAAGTTAGCAACAGTCATAGGCGTTTTTTCATATTCTAACGACACAATAATATCTCCTTTGTTTGTGGAAATACGTGCATAGATTCCATCAGGATATGCTTCTGTGGTTGAAGCTTCTTCTTTCTCTGTTGATTTCACTTCTTCGTTTATAATTTTTTCAGCAGGTACTTCTTTATTTCCAGCAGCAAAAGCAGACGAAAGAATAACTGCAGAAAAGATAATTAGTGATAGTAATATTTTCTTTATATTCATAATATTTTCCTTTATATTCTCTGTAACATTACGTAATGTTTTCTCTTTTTGATTGTAATACAACAAGAGTCCTTAGAGTATATTGTTCACTGTAAGGACTCTTAATATATATTCCATGCATAACTATGTATATCCTATTTAAGCAATATTCCTTAAACAAGATTTATCTTTACCTAAAAATCGAGCAATTCCACATCAAAGATAAGATAAGAATTAGGAGGAATTACACCAGGATATCCTTGTGCGCCATACCCTAATTCTGGTGGAATAATGAGAGTTCTTTTCTCTCCTTTCTTCATAGTAACAAGAGCTTCATTCCATCCTTCAATAACTTGTCCAACTGCAAAGGTAGCGGGAGTTCCTCTTTGAACCGAACTATCAAAAACTCGTCCATCAAGAAGGGTTCCTGTATAATGAACAGTAACATCTTTTCCACTTTTAGGGTGTGTATCACCTGCACCTTCAACTAAGACTACATAGCGTAATCCACTATTGGTAGTAATTGCATTAGGCCATCTGTTTTCTAATTCTTGAGTTAATTCTTTATTCAAATCAGCTAAACGGGCTTTTTCTTTCCCTTCTGCTTTAGTCACAGATGCAGCAAAGCTCTCTTTAGTAACAATAAAATTCTTAGCGTTTTCTCCTACTCTAAGTATTTCCACCTTTTTCATTACATCATCTTGAGCAATACTATTTATAACATCTTGGCCTTCAACGATATGCCCAAATACAGTATGTTTTCCATCTAACCAAGGAGTGGCTACATGAGTAATAAAGAACTGGCTGCCATTGGTACCGGGTCCAGCATTAGCCATAGAGAGGGTACCGGGGGCAACATGCTTTAAAGAACTATCTATTTCATCTGGGAACTTATATCCAGGTCCACCCGTTCCTTTTCCTTCAGGACAGCCAGCTTGTACCATAAAATCATTAATGACTCTGTGAAAAGTAAGTCCATCATAAAAAGGAGTACCTGGGTTTTTAATATTTAAAGATCCTTCTGCGAGACCTACAAAGTTAGAAACTGTCATAGGTGTTTTTTCATATTCGAGAGAGAGCAACAACTCTCCTTTTGAAGTGGTTATCTTTGCGTACACTCCATCTTTTACTTCTTGTGCCATAATTATTTCCTTATTATTGGTTTTTATAATTCTATCGTTTCTTCACTGCTTCCCAATAATGCATACAATCTTTCTAATTCTTGCATACTATGGTAACTAATCTCTACTTTACCTTTTTGAAGGGTTCCTTTCAACTCCACCTTAGTTTTGCACGCTTCTATAAATCTTTGTTCTATAGCAATCAGGTCTGCGGACTTATTTTTGTGAGAAAGATCTTTATTGGGTTTACCAGCTCTCTTTCCTGCATTTAAATCACTAGCAAGTTTTTCTGATTTTCTGACAGACATTCCTTCACTTAGAATTTTTTCATATAAGTATTCCTGATCAGAAGGATTAATAACTGAAAGGAGTGTCCTTGCATGGCCTGCGGTAAATTCTCCATTCAATAAAGAATCTTGCATTTCCCTAGGAAGTTGAAGCAATCTAATAGAGTTTGTAATAGTAGAACGTTTTTTACCTACTCTATTAGCAAGCTCTTCTTGGCGTATATGAGACTGCTCAAGAAGATAAACGTACGCTCTTGCTTCTTCAATAGGATTTAAATTTTCTCTTTGTATATTCTCAATCAAAGAAACTTCTAATCGCTGTAAATCACTAAATTTCTTTACAATAACGGGTATTTTCTCTAGTCCAACTATTAAGGCAGCTCTATATCGTCTTTCTCCGGTAATAATAGCAAACTCATCATCACTTATCTTTTCGACAATAAGAGGTTGAATAATTCCTTGTATTCGAATTGATTCAGCTAATTCTTCAAGAGTCTCTTGAACAAATTGTTTTCTCGGTTGATTCGGATTTGGATGAATTCTATTAATTTCTAACATAATATATTCACCACTTTCAGGACTTGTTCCTCCTGAACTAAACACACTATCAAAAGAATAATCGTCCATTAAAGAACTAATTCCTTTTCCTAATCCATGTTTCTTTACATTACTAGACACGATATATTACCTCCTTTGCTAACTCTTCATACGCTAAAGCTCCAGCACACGAGCTATCGTAAAGATTAATAGGAAGTCCATGACTCGGAGCTTCTGAGAGGCGCACATTTCTAGGAATCTTTGTCATAAACACTTTTTCAGGCCAATATGCTGTAATATCATCAACAACATCATTAGAAAGTCTTGTTCTAGAACTGTACATTGTAAAAACAATTCCCAAGACTTCAAGATGTGGGTTCAATTGTTTTTTCACCGTTTGTATCGTTCTCATTAGTAGATTTAATCCTTCCATTGCAAAATATTCACATTGTAGAGGGATAATAATGTGTTGAGCCCAACACATTGCATTGATAGTAACTAATCCAAGAGAAGGGGGACAATCTATAAGAATATAATCCCATTCATCTTCAATTTCACTTAAAGTATTTTTTAAGAAAAATTCCCTTGCGAGTTCGTTTACTAACTCAACACTTAATCCTGCCAGATTTATTCCACCAGGGATCACAAACAACCCTTCTATAGCTGTAGTCTGATAAGCCTCACTAGGGATGCATTTACCAACAACTACATCATAACTACTAGGCAATCTTGTGTTAGCCGAAACAGCACTTGAAAGATTTCCTTGTGAGTCAAGATCAATAAGAAGAACTCTCTTATTTTCCAAAGCTAAATAAGCTCCAAGATTAACAGTGGTAGTAGTTTTTCCTACCCCACCTTTTTGATTTAAAAAAATTATTTTTTTTGCTGCCATGTTTTGAGTATATCTAATGTTCGCCTTGTTGTCATCAACGAAATTTTGGTATTGACCATCAGATATCTTAATAGTACATTTATATTAGATATGTTAGGAGGATTAATTCCATGATTGATAAAGTTAAAGCAGCACTTGAAGATATTAGACCCGATCTACAGAATGATGGCGGAGATATAGAATTCGTCAGTATGAACGGTAACGATGTAGTTGTTCGTTTAGTTGGTTCTTGTGCAGGATGCCCAATGAGTCAAATGACTCTAAAGAATGGGGTAGAGAGATACATCAGAAGTGTTGTAGATCCTAACCTTGTTATTGTAAACGAAGACCAACTCTAAACAAGTTAGGTTTCACGTGAAACATTCGAGCCACCCTTTATAGAGTGGCTCTTATTTTTGTCATTCTTCCTCTCTATGTTTCACGTGAAACATAAGCACATTAATTTTAAGAATAGACATATCAACTCATATAGAGTAATTTATGTTTCACGTGAAACATGAGGCCACCTTTTCAGGTGGCCTCACAATTATATCAATATATCATTTAGTCTAGTTGTTCTTCAGTTCCATCTTCTTCATCAACAATATCTTCTTCTTGGAACGCTTCTGTTACCGCAATAGCTTGAATCGTATCACCCTTCTTAAGACGAGCAATAACCACACCAGAAGCATATGCTCCCTGGATAGAAATCGTTGCAACTGGAATTCTCACTGACTGACCCATAGTGGTCATAACCACAATATCATTATCATCGTTTACAGACATAGCCTTTACTATATGGCCAGTCTTTTCTCTGAAGGTATAAATCTTCTGCCCCATTGTCCCACGACCATGAGATCTAAATGAATCAAAAAGGATTTGTTTTCCTTGACCCTTCTCTGTGATTAATAAGATTCTATGTTCATCGTCAACCTTAAGGAGTCCTACGACCTCATCATCATTTAACAATCTAATCCCTCTGACACCACGAGAAGATCGCCCCATTGATCTAACAGAGCTACCTACAAAGCGTAAACCCTTACCTTGTTTGGTAATAATCATGCAATCATCGTCTTCTTGTATTAAGATACAATTAACTAGCACATCACCCTCATCAAGGATAATAGCAGCAATACCTCGTTTTTTGGCATTTCTAAAGAGGGGAAGATTAACTTGTTTAGCAACTCCATCTCTTGTCACCATAAAGAGATACATATCATCATCAAAGTCTTTAAATGGAGTAAATGAGGTTATTTCTTCTTCATTTTCTAATGGTAAAATCTTTCGTAAATTTTCGCCCTTTGAAGTTTTAGAACCTTGTTCTATTTCGTGTACTTTAATCCAATATGCTTTCCCTAAGTTAGAGACAGCTAAAACATGGTCATGAGTAGAAGCAACAAAAATGTGTTCAACGAGATCTTCATCGCGTAATGTAGCAGCTCTTACGCCTCTACCACCTCTTCCCTGGCTCCTATACTCTTCAACAGGGAGTCGTTTAACAAACCCTTTTGAGGTCATGATAACAACAACATATTCTTCTTTAATAAAATCTTCATCAACCATCCCTGTTAGTTCGTAGTTAGAGATTTCAGTTCTTCGTTTGTCGCCATATTTTTGTTCTATTTCAATAATGTCTGTTTTTACTACTTGTAATATTTTAGCTTCATCACTTAATAAATCTTTATAGTATATAATTTTAGTATCCAATTCCGCCAATTCATCTAATATTTTAGAAGTTTCTAACTGACTTAATCGACCAAGTTTCATGTCAATAATAGCTTGACCTTGTAGTTTAGAAAGGCCAAAACGGACCATAAGCTGTTCAACAACAGCCCCAGCATTATCAGAAGATTCTTTAATGATTGCGATTACTTCGTCAATGTTATCAAGTCCAATTTTAAGACCCAATAAGATGTGTGCTCTCTCTTCTGCTTTACGAAGATCATATCGAGTACGTCGTTCTATAACGATAGCTCGGTGTTCAACATAATGCCTAATCATTTCCACAAGTCCTAGTTGAACAGGTCTACCATGAACAAGGGCTAAGTTATTTACATTAAAGTTTGTTTGTAATGGAGTCTTTAGAAAGAGCTTATTGACAACAACATTAGGAACAGCGCTCTTTTTCAACTCAATGACAAGCCTAATCCCATCTCTATCAGATTCATCGCGTACTTCACTAATCCCTGTTATTGTTACTTTCTTTGCTTCTGCAATCTTTTTTACCAACTCAGCTTTATTAACCTGATAGGGGAGTTCTGAGAATATTATCTGTGTTCTTCCTGATTTAGTTATTTCAACTTCATAACGACCACGAATAACAACCTTCCCTCTCCCTGTTTCAAAAGCACTCAAAATTCCAGCTCTACCACAAATAATTCCATTAGTAGGAAAATCTGGCCCTTTAATGTACTCCATAATTTCCAATGTAGTAATGTTTGGATTATCAATATATGCAGCAATTCCCTGACACACCTCAGTGAGATTGTGTGGAGCCATATTAGTTGCCATACCGACTGCAATACCACTACTTCCATTTGCTAAAAGAAATGGGATAACACCAGGAAGAACTGTAGGTTCTGTGAGTGAATCATCATAGTTTGGGCCAAAATCAACAGTTTCTTTATGGATATCCAGGAGCATTTCTTCACCAATTCTGCTCAGTTTAGCTTCGGTGTAACGCATTGCAGCTGCAGGGTCACCATCAATTGATCCAAAGTTACCCTGTGGATTAACCGCTGGGTATCTAAGAGAGAAGTCTTGTGCAAGCCTTACAAGGGCCTCATACACAGAAGAATCTCCATGAGGATGGTATTTACCTAGTACATCACCAACAATTCTTGCTGCTTTCTTGTACGATGTATTAGCCTTTAATCCCATCTCAAACATATCAAAGAGAATTCTTCTATGGACAGGTTTTAATCCATCTCGCACATCTGGTAGGGCACGAGAAACAATAACAGACATTGCGTAGTTCAAATAAGAGGTTTTCATCTCATCAGATACGTTAGTTTCAATAATATTAGATGTCTCTAGCATAATTTCATTCCTTTTCTATACATCGAGGTTGGAAACGTACATAGCGTTCTCTTCAATAAACTTCTTACGGGGTTCAACTTCTTCCCCCATGAGCATGCTAAACACTCCATCAGCTTCTACAACATCTTCTAGAGTGACTCTAGTAAGAGTTCTGGTATCTGGGTTCATTGTAGTTTCCCAAAGCTGATCTGGGTTCATTTCTCCCAAACCTTTATATCGTTGAATAGGAATTTTTGAAATATCCCCCTCTTTTACATTCTCTTCTAAAATTCTCTTTCGAGCTTCTTCATCAAAAGCGTAGTAAAACTTTTTCCCGATTGTAATCTTATATAAAGGAGGCATTGCAAAATAAACATACCCGGCTTCAATTAAATCTCTCATATAGCGGAAAAAGAAGGTAAGAAGTAATGTTCTAATGTGAGATCCATCAACATCCGCATCTGCCATGATAATCACTTTATGATAGCGAACCTTTTCTCTATCAAAATGAACGCCAAGACCTGCACCTAAAGAGGCAATAACTGGATGTAATTTTTCATTACCAAGAACTTTTTCTTCTCTTGCCTTCTCTACATTAAGCATCTTTCCCCATAAAGGAAGAATGGCTTGGTTTGACCTATCTCGACCCTGTTTTGCAC
>CAYZUR010000049.1:0-8921 GCA_964481535.1 uncultured Spirochaetaceae bacterium
GTGAACCCGAGTTCTTTAAACTCTTTTACAATTGGAAGTACATTTTCTCTATCTTTGCTATTTACTGAAACGCACACTTTACCCGATATTGGAAGGTCATTGTGAGCGGCAACTTGGCTTTTATAGTACGCTTCTCCAAAGGTTCTTCCAATTCCTGCAACTTCTCCTGTACTTTTCATATTAGGTCCTAATACTGGATCGAGGTGGCTAAACCGTGTAAATGAGAATACTGCCTCTTTTATTGCCCATCCATATTTGCATGTGCCTATAGCTATGTTTTGTGATGGAGGTACGATACTTTGCTCTATAAGATTTACCCCTTCCCATACGTTCACAGCAATCTCCATTATATCTACATCGCTCATCTTTGATAAAAAAGGGATGGTTCTACTTGCACGAGGATTCACTTCTATCACATACAAATCATTATCTATAGATGCGAGTTGAACATTCATGAATCCTTTTATGTTGAGAGCTTTTGCAATAGCATGCGTCGTTTCTTTTATCCTCTGCTCTAATTCTACTGATAACTTATAAGGGGGAAAAACTGCAGCTGAGTCTCCTGAATGAATTCCTGCAGCTTCAATATGCTGTAAAATCCCACATATATAGAGGTTTTCTCCATCACTAATAGCATCTACATCGTACTCAAAGGCATCTTCTAAAAATGAATCGAGTAATAAGGGGGACTCTTCACTAATAATATGTGGGGTATCAAGGTATTCACTCATCTCTTTTTCACTATAGATAATTGCCATTCCTTCCCCTCCTAATACATGAGAAGGCCTTACCAAGAGTGGGTAGCCTACCTCTTTTGTTAAAAGGGGTACTTGTTGGTAATGTGTAGCACTTCTATTTCGACTTTGTTGTATTCCTAAAGAATCAAGGAGAGATGAAAAATGAGTACGTTGGTCACTTATCATGAGAGACTCATATGTTGTCCCACATATCGTGATATTCTCTTTTTGTAGTGCTCCTAACATCTTTAAAGGAGCTTGTCCTCCAAGTTGGACAACAACTGAGCCAACTTTTTCTTCACGTAAGATGTGAAGAACTTCTTCAGTATTCACATTTTCTATATAGAGCTTGTCTGAGATACTATAGTCAGTAGAAACTGTTTCAGGGTTATTATTGATCATAATAGTTTTAATCCCAATTTTTCTATAGGCGAGAGAGGCAAGGGTACAGATGGTATCAAATTCAAGTCCTTGCCCTACTCTGTTTGGGCCACTAGCAATAATGGCTCTTGTTTCCCCAATTAAAGGAGTACATTCACTCTTTTCATTATAGGTAAGATAACAATAGGATGTTGCAACATCCACTTCACCACTACAGGTATCAATATAGTGTGCTATTGGAAATACCTTCTCTTTATTTTGGTATTCATCAATGAGTAAGGGGGAAATGTTCATTATCTCTCCAATTCTCACATTACTCATTCCCCTCATCTTTGCTTCAATGTAGGATTGTTTCATCTCGCTACTGGTGATCGCGATAAGAGAAAGTCGAGTATCAAAGGCTACTTGTTGCATCACTTCATCAATGACAAATGGGTGGTAGTGACTGATTATGCGGGCGCTTTCTTCGCTACACGTTGTCAGATATGAATAGAGTGCGTGTATTTTATATGGGTGAAGGGAGCTAAGAGTTGGTAAGATGTCGCTTTCATTAAAGCCACTAATGGATTTCAGTGGAACAAGGCCTTCTCGTCCATCCCCAATTCCTCTGATTGCTTTATTGAGTCCTTCAATAAAGGTTCTCCCTATCGCGAGGGACTCACCTACACTTTTCATTTGTGTTCCAAGATGGGTTGTATGAAAAGGGAATTTTTCTATTTCAAAGCGAGGTACTTTTACAGCAATATAATCAAGGGCAGGTTCAAAGGCACTACTTGTAGTTTGTGTAATTTCGTTCATTACTTCAGAAAGGGTATATCCTACTGCTAATTTTGCACTTACCCTTGCAATTGCATACCCAGTTGCTTTACTTGCGAGGGCTGAGGAGCGAGATACCCGTGGATTCATTTCAATCACTACCATTTCACCATTAAGGGGATTTATCGCAAACTGGACGTTCACTCCTCCTCCTAAAATCCCCACTTCTTTTATGATAGCTAAGGAAGCATTTCTCATTGTCTGGTATTCAGTATCTGAAAGGTTAATAATCGGGGCAATAGTGACACTATCTCCTGTGTGGGTACCCATAGGATCAATATTTTCTATAGAGCAGACGACAATAGCATTGCCTTTTGAATCTCTAAAAACTTCCATTTCTGTTTCCATCCATCCTAATAGGGAAGTTTCTATTAATACTTCACTGTTAAGACTCATTTTGATCGCTCGATTCACCATGTGATCAAAGTCCTCTTCTTTTTCAATAATTCCTCCCCCTTCTCCTCCAAGTGTTAACGATGGGCGTAAGATGAGAGGCAGTGGGTTGTCTTTATAAAAGAGGTGAGCTTGTTCAACAGTTTTTACTAAAGCAGATGATGGGCTTTGTAGACCAAGGGAGGTAACAAGATTTTTAAAGGTTTCTCTCTCTTCCCCTTTTCGTATCGCCTCTACACTTACACCGAGTAGACGAATGTTATGCTTCTTTAGAATTCCTTTATCTTGTAATAAAAGGGTTAAGTTTAATGCGGTTTGTCCCCCCATTGTTCCAATTAAGGCATCTGGTTGTTCAATTTTTATAATTTTCTCAATGTACTCTAGAGTGAGGGGTTCCATATAGACTTTTGCTCCAAGAGAAGGAGTACTCATCATTGTTGCAGGATTTGGATTGATGAGGACAAGAGAATAGCCTTCTTCTTTTAGAGCAATAATAGCTTGAGTTCCAGAGTAATCAAACTCACATCCTTGTCCTATTACTATAGGTCCACTGCCTATAATAAGTATCTTTGATATTGTTGTTATTTTTGGCATGTAACACCTTCTTTTTTGAGGAATGTATCAAAAAGAGAGATGGCATCTAAGCTTCCCCCTTTTCCTTCTGGATGGAACTGAGTAGAGAGGACGTTGTGTCTATTATCGATTATTCCTTCAACACTCCTATCGTTAAGGTTCGTGAACCAGATAGAAGAGGTTGGTACTACTCCCTCTCGTACTACTGAGTAATTGTGGTTTTGACTTGTAATGAGAATTGAGGTATCTATTTCATTGAGTACAGGGTGGTTTGATCCGTGATGGCCATAGGTAAGCTTCTCTATGGTATTTCCTAGGGCGAGGGAGATAAGTTGATGTCCTAAGCAGATTCCTCGGATTGGAATTATAGAGAGAAAAGATTGAATCTTTTTTACATGCTCAGTGAGACTTCTAGGGTCTCCAGGTCCATTTGAGAAGAATAGAATATCATATGAAAGGAGATCTTCTTTATGAAGGAATAAAAAAGTAAGAGCCGGGATTATGCTCACCTTCACTCCTCTTTGTAGTAATTCATCAACTATCCCCTTTTTTGTCCCATAATCAATAAGGGCGACATGTAAATGAGAGTTTTTATCCCCCATTGTTTCAATGTGCGTGCTATGTAGGGATGGTGTGATGAAATCAAATGATTCCATTGAAGGTATGAGCTGTAGAGAGTGAACAATATCTTGTATCTGTTGTTCATCAAGAGACTCTTCATCAACCAATATGCCATACATTGACCCATTTTCTCTCAGGTGGATGGTGAGGTGCCGAGTATCGATATCTTGAATTCCTGGGATTGAGAAATCTATACATGTTTGATTAAATGTGAGCCTATCGTGTAAGAGATATCCATCATAGACTTTTTTTGCAATAATTCCTCGTATTTGAGGGTTGTCAGTAAGATGTTGAAACCACGATGGATCACATCCAACTGTTCCAATATGGGGAGATGTCATCACTACCATTTGTCCGGCATACGAGTTATCAGTGAGGACTTCAGTGTACGAGCACATACTCGTGTTAAATACAAGTTCAGCAACAACAAAAGAGAGATCAACTGTTTCTAGAATCTGTTTATACTGTAGTGCATTGCTGCCAAAAGATTTGCCTTTGTAGTATGTACCATCTTTCAGAATTAGGTAGCGAGAATTCATATCTTCCTCCCTTTTTGCAACACTTATTGTTGCATATGCTCTACTTTTTGTTGCACACTACACTATTTCTACATATTTATGCAATACTTTTTACATAATTATGCAACACTTCTAGACAAGAAAACCCTCCAAAAGGAGGGCATATCAGAAAAAAATAAGAGAATTGTTACTGGGGAGTAAACACTTTTACCTTTTGGCTCTCTATGATGATACTTCTTCCATGCTGCACATCTTTAATGTCGCCTGTAGCGATGGATTGTACTAGGAGGTTACCAAGAGCTGTTGCTTCAACAGGTCCTGCATATACATCGATTCCTGTTTCATTACTCGTCATCTGATTGAGAATTTCGTTCTTACATCCTCCACCAATGACATGAATTGCATCAAAGTGAACACCGGTAATTTCTTCTATTTCTTTTATGCTTTTTGCGTATGCTTTTGCGAGTCCTCTATAGATAGCTACCATCACTTGGCCATGATTAGCTGGAAGAGGAAATTGAGCAATTTCGCACCCTTTTTTTACTCGATCAATCATGAGAGAATCAGGGGAATTAGGCTTTAAGTAGATATTATCTAATGGATTTATATACCCACCGTAATCTAATTCTTTAATAGTCTGTTCATCTAATTCTTTCCAATCAATTCTTTCACCAAGAGATTGCCAATGTCTTACACACTCTTGTTGTATCCACATTCCCATGATGTTCTTTAAGAAGCGAATAGAATTATTTACCCCAATTTCATTGGTAAATCCACTTCTTAGTGCAATGGATGTAGTAATTGGGGAATCAAGTTCTACTCCAAGGAGACTCCATGTGCCACTTGAGATATAGAGGAAGTCTTTTCCTTTCGAGTTTGGAACTGCTGCAACTGCACTCGCTGTATCGTGAGTCCCTACTGCAACAACGTTGATAGTGTGTGCTATCTTGAGTTCTTTTTGGAGTATTGGCTCAAGCGGGGCCACAACTGTTCCACTTTTTATAAGAGGTCCAAATATTTTTTTGTCAAACCCCAATTCTTGGATTGTTTGTTCATCCCAATCCATTGTGTGGGGGTTAAAGAGCTGGGTGGTCGACGCGTGAGTAATTTCATTACTCATCACTCCTGTTAACCAGTAGGTAAGAAGGTCTGGAATACTAAGATAACGATGAGCCACATTAAATACTGATGGCCTCATTTTTTTAAAGGCATAGAGTTGGTAGAGTGTATTAAAAGGTTGAAAAGCAATACCTGTTCGTTCAAATAAGACGTTAGTATTGATTTTTTGAGATACCTCTTCTATCATTCCATCAGTCCTACTATCTCTGTAGTGGTAGGGAAAAGCAATAGGAGCACCTGTTTCATCAACAAGGAGGTAATCAACACCCCACGTATCTACTCCAAGGCTTGTGATTTCACTACCATACGTACGAATAGCCTCTTTTATACCAATTTTTATTTCACTGAATATATAGAGTAAATCCCAATAGGTTTCCCCTAATATTCTCTCATTACGAGTAATAAAGCGGTGAACTACTTCAAATTCATCTAAGCTGCCCACTATTACTCTTCCATTACTTGCCCCTAGATCTATTGCAATGTGTTTACTCATCGTCTTAGGTCCTCTCAGTGTTAGTATTTTGGTGCGTGTGCTAATAAATATTTTTCAGCTTCTAAAGACCATAGCCCATTATGTCGTGTTGTGATTTCATGAAGGGATTTAAAGAATGGATCTGTTTTTCCCAATGTTTCAAAATCACTGATTGCAGTAAGGGGAAGGGTATAATGGGTATACATTAATTTCTTTCCACCTGGAATACTTGGTAAGTTAATAACAGTTTGAGGTACTGCGTCTAAGCCTCCGATGTGGGTAATCATACTACTTGGATTAAGTTTACCGCTTTCCATCATTGCCAATGATTCACTCATGTCTGCTGTGTTTCCACCACTTGTTCCAACAATGTGAGTTGATGCGTAGTGAACGTTATAGAAGTTAAGGGTTGCTTTAAAATCTGTTCTGTTAGGTCCAGCAAAGAAGTTGAGACATCCATCTCTTCCTAAAATAGCATCAGCTTGTTCAACTACCTGTGTAACAGGTGCCATTACAAATACATCATCATAGCCAACGTTGTCAGTCAAGCTGAGTAATGCTTTTACAGGGTCACTTGTCTCTTTTGTGTTAAGGTAGACAAGGGTTATTCCCTCTTTAGCAGCTTCTTCAACAGTATAAAGGGAAGCGGCTCTTTTCAGTCTTGCATCATCAATATCTGTTACAACCACAAGGCCTGGTTTTCTATCTGCATGGATTGCATAGTCTATTGCACCAAGTCCCATAGGTCCAACTCCTGCTAATATAGCAATATTACCACCCTTTTTAATCTCCATTTCATGGACATAAGAGCCATTGGTTGTGTGATACATTGCATGGTATGTGCCGACAATACAGGAGACAGGTTCAGCTAAGGAACCTAAGAAGAAAGCATCTCCATTGTATGGAAGGAGGCAGTTGAGTTCCATTACTTCACTTGGAATTATTACGTAGGTCGCGTCTCCTCCGATGTGTTGGTATGAATACCCTGGGGCTGCAAGGCTTCCTTTGTAATTAAGTGCTGGTTGAATTGAGAACTTTGATCCAACAGCGAACTTCTCTTTCCAAACAGTTCCAACTTCTATAATTTCACCACAAAATTCGTGTCCTAGAATGATAGGATTTTTGTCGATATCTTTAGGTATTCTTTTGTGATCAGCTCCTTGCTCTGCTGCTTTATGGTCGCTCATACATACACTATTGGTTACTATTTTAGCGAGTATTTCATCATCTTTAATTGTTGGGAGTTCAAACTCTTCTATTCGTAAATCATTTTTCCCATATAATCTCACGGCTCTGGTTTTCATATTAATTCTCCTATTTTCTAGTTAAGCATTACCTGTCCACCGGTTACGGGGACTGCTTGTCCTGTTTCATATTTTTGTTCAACAATATAACATATTGCTCTTACTACATCTTCTACTGTGCATCCCCTTTGAATGGGGACTTTAGATTCATAGAACTTTCGTACATCACTAAGTGTTGTAGCTCCTGGAACTTTTTTAGTATTCAAGTATTGTACAAATAGTCCTTTTTCTGGATCTGACCATAGTGGGCCATCCAAAAAGTTTCCTGGGCATATTGAGTTTACTTTGATGTTATCACGTATTAATTCTAAAGCAAATGATTGGGTAAGTCCAATTGTTCCAAACTTTGCCCCAGCATATGCCCCATTTTTATTTGATCCTTCTAGTCCACTTTTAGAGCTCATAGAGATGATATCACTCATATAGCGATTTCTTGATCCTACGTTTTGAAGTGTTAATAGGCGGGAAGCAAATTTCGTGCAGATGAAAAATCCTGTATAATCGACGCTTGTGACAAATTCGAAGTCTTTCAAACTCATCTCTTTAACGCTTCCAGCTTTTAAGACTCCAGCATTTGAGACAAAGAGGTCAAATCCTCCTGTAGTCATTGCAATAGTGTGTATCATCTGTTCAACAGATTCCTCACTTGTCACATTGACATATATTGGAAAGGCTACTGTATGCTTATACTCTTCATTTAACTGATTAGCGGATTCTATTGCCCCTTTTTCGTTCATATCTGCAATATAGACAATTCCACCTTCTTCAATTAATCCCTTCACGATACCAGCGCCAAATCCTTGAGCGCCTCCTGTAACAACAGAGATTTTCCCTTTCATAACATCTTTTCTTTTACTGCTCCCCTTGTGGCCTACTTTGCGAGTAAATAGCAATCTTTTATGTGCTTCATCGTAGGTGGCACCAAGAGCAAATCCAATACCAACTTTTTCAATTGTAATGCTTGATGGATAGGAACCATTTGTATGAGCAAATTGATCAATTGTTTGTATGATATAGGCAGCTTTATCTTCATCACTAAGGGTTAAGACCTTTTTACTAAGGATCAGGTCCCCTTCTGCCATAGCTCGAGAGAGAACAACAATAGAGCTCTCTCCATCAAAGAAATATCCTCTGATAATTGTCCCTATTTCATAGATTTTTTTGGTAGTATCATCCATTTCTATTTGTCTCCTTCTAAGGTTTTTGTAGCTATGGTGATAATAGAGGATGGATTAAAGGGATCCATCTTTTTTCCAAAATCTGCATAAATAGCAATTCTTTGATCTAATGTTTTTGTAGAAATTGGATTATTTTTATGAAATAGTCCCCATTCACTTTTATAATCAACGAGTAATTCATGAGCAACAAGGGCCCAAGCTGAGTCAATAAGGTGGATAGCTTCAGGTTGTAAAAGTTCAGGGCAATTAAAGGATTGTCTTGATGAGTTAATATCTACTCCACTAATTTCCATCAGATTATGCTTTTTACATAGTGCCTGTAATCTCCTCATTTGCTCAACTGTATTTCGAGGTGGCATGTAGGTGATAGCAGGAAATCCAAGGGAAGAGAGGTAGGCAACTAATTCATCAAGGTAGGCATCTTCAAATTGTTCAGCCTTTTTGTCCCCTGTAACACTTGTTGCAATATCGCCTAGGTAGGCATATGAGGGGATAGCTCCAATAGAGAGGGCAAAGTCTACTACAGTTTTCACATCGAGTATTTCATCTTCATTTGGTTGAATAAAGAACTTTTCTAAATATGCACCTTTAAACAATCCTAATAGATCATATAAAAAGTGTTCATTCGTCGTATCTAAAAGTCGAGAGACAAGAACTTCTGGAATCTCTATAGAGAGAGTATTTTGTAGAAAATCTACCACTTTTTCTTGTGTTTTGAGATGATTGTAGAGATTTTTTGCAAGGGCAAAGAGGATATGTCGCTCTGTAATAGAGCCTCCGTCATGGGAGTGAGAAAGTGGTACTACATC
>CAYZUR010000050.1:0-8815 GCA_964481535.1 uncultured Spirochaetaceae bacterium
ATAGTGCATATAGTGTAGGAATCGATTACGATCTATACAGACAAGAAGATTTTTATGAACCCCCTATAATTCCCTCTGTCTCATACACACGATTATCATTGAGATACCTCTTTGTTATAGCATTTATTGCTTTTACCCTCATCACTTCTCTTATTGCCTATACACTCACCTGTATCCCTTATTTTGATATTAAACAGGTTTCTATCGTCCCTTTACACAGTGAAGTACTCCCTCCTTCAATTATTACGATGATAGAGGGTAAGACGATAGGCTCTTCAATGTATTCTCCTATTAAAAGAAATGGAGAAAAACTCTTTATTCAGCATCCACTTGTAAAACACGTAACGATTCAAAGGGGGAAAAATAGGACAATAGCAGCATATGTGGAAATGAACCCAATAAATGCAATTTTTGTGGTAAACCAGCAATTCTTTGGATTAATTGGGACAGATGTCATTTCTCTCTCGAAAGATGATTTTTCTTATTACACAAAAGATACAATCCAGATAACAAGTGCATCTTTATTAGAGTCCGTAGAAAGAGAAAGCCTTATTACTCTTCTAACAGACATGGAAGTCGATAATAGTGATATAAAAGATAAGAGAACAACAGTAAGTGAAATATATTTCCCGTCCTTGCACCTCACCTTAAGAATAAGAGAGAGTATTAGTTACTCACGCTTGCACTATGTGTTACAATTAATTAGACTAGAGCGTGAAAAGAGTCTAATAACAAATATTTCTCTCCATTCACAAGTATACTATGATGTATATCAAAATAGCCTTATAATGGACGAGCGGAGGTAGCAATTGAGCTTAGATAAAGTGATGGTAGGATTAGACATCGGTAGCTCATGGACACGTGCTGTCATTTGCACCATAGACAGCGACGGAGCGTTGATGGTCGACTCCCTTAGTGAACGCCCCTCAGAAGGAATTAGGCAGGGAGTAATTGTAAACATTGAACAAACCATAAAAACTATAACAAGTGTAATAAGTGAAGCAGAACTTCAAGCAGGTGCTGATGTCTCTTCAGTTATTATCGGTGTTGGTGGAAACCATATTGAAGGAGTTCCCTCTCAAGGTGTTGTTGGCATTAATGCAAAAGATCAAGAAATTAACAGAGAAGATATATTTAGATCCTTAGAGGTGGCCAGAGCTTTTGAACTGCCTCTCGACAGAGAAATCCTCCATACCCTTGTCCAGGAATTTAAAGTTGATGGCAGGGGGGGGATTAAAGACCCTATCGATATGTTAGGGCATCGACTTGAATCAAAGGTGCTCATTGTCACCGCCAGTTCAAGTATCTGCCAAAATGCACGAAAGTGTATTCAACGTGCTAATTTTCAAGTTCAACGGCTCGTTGCACAGCAAATTGCTGATGCTGAGGCCGTCTTAAGTCTTGAAGAGAAAGAGATGGGAACAATTCTCATCAATATTGGTGGTGGAACAACAAACATGATTGTCTATGTGAATGGAGCCCCAGTGTACACAGGGGGAATTCTCATTGGTGGCTCTCATGTTACTAACGATATAGCCTATCTTCTCAATAAACCTAAGGGAATTGCAGAACAGGTAAAACAAGAGTATGGTAATTGTCACCTTCCATCAGTTGATTCTTCTGAAATGGTAATTATTCCACAGGTTGGAAATCTTCCTTCAATAAAGATGCCTAAAAAAGAATTAAGCAAAATTATTGAACCCCGTATGGCCGAAATATTCTCCCTTCTTCAAGTAGAACTTGAAAGAAAAGGGGTTCGAGGCTCATTTGGCGGAGGCATTGTCCTTGTTGGTGGAGGAGCACTACTTTCGGGTGCTACAGAACTTGCAAGTGAAGTATTTAGACTTCCCTCTCGTATTGGATTTCCTGAAGCTCTTCATGGCCTTGATAGGTCGTATATTAATCCTAAGTACACCACTACCCTTGGGCAAGTGATGAGTGAAGCAAAACGGATACGAGATACTTCGATACATTCAACAAATGTAAAAAGAGATAAACATTCCCCATCTTTTTCTCAAAAGGTAAAAGGAATTTTTAAAACAATTTTTTAGTAAAAAAAGCATGATGTAAGGTTGTGCTGGAGGAAATATTTCATGGATTTTGATATGCTTGAAGATTTATTACAAAACGAGCAAACACCCCCCACAGATATTAAAGTAGTGGGAGTTGGCGGAGCTGGTGGAAATGCTGTAAATAGAATGATTGCGAGTGGATTAAAGAAAGTCACATTTGTCGCAATGAATACAGACATTCAGGCACTTCAGAGATCGAATGCTCAAGTGCGTCTTCCACTAGGGAAACAACTCACTGGAGGATTAGGAGCTGGGGGCATCCCTGATGTAGGAGAAAAAGCTGCTCAAGAGAGTCGAGAAGAGATAAAAAAACTTCTCGAAGGAACTGACATGGTCTTTATTACAGCTGGAATGGGAGGGGGTACTGGAACAGGTGCTGCTTCTGTTATTGCTGAAATAAGTCGTGAAGTGAATGCACTCACTGTAGCAGTAGTTACAACTCCTTTTGCCTTTGAAGGGAAAAAGAAGTTGCAACTTGCCCTTGATGGAATTGATAAATTACGTAAAGTAGTAGATACCCTTATCCTTATTCCTAACCAATACCTCCTTAATATTGTTGAAAATAATACCCCTATCAAAAAAGCATTTTTATTAGCTGATGATGTCCTTCGCCAAGGTGTACAGGGGATTAGTGAACTTATTACAGAACCTGGTGAAATAAATATTGACTTTGCCGATGTACGAACAGTGATGAAAGGAAAGGGTGATGCTCTTATGGGCATTGGTATTGGTGAAGGGACTTCTCGTGCAGTTGATGCAGCTCGTAGTGCAATTAACAACCCTCTATTAGAAAATGCTCGAATAGATGGAGCAAAGAGTGTCCTTGTAAACCTCTCTGGTGGTGATGGACTCACCCTTCAAGAATACCAAGATGTTGTAGAACTTATTACTGAAAACTGTGCAGAAGATGCCCTTATTATTGCAGGACAAGCATATAACCCAGAACTTGGTGAGAAAATTAAAGTTACTGTTGTTGCCACAGGATTTGAACAACCAGATTCAATAGACGAAACTGCTGATCTCCTTGATTACAAAAAACGAAAGATTGAAGGACCACTCCTCGACCAAAGAGGTAAATCAAGGGCAAAAGAGGACTACCCTCAGAAAGAAGAAGACGTTATTACTGTAAACAGATGGCAAGATCTTCAACAGCAGCTCGGTGGACAAAGTTCAGAAAAAGATTATAGCTTTCCAGCAGTACTTAGATACCAAAGGGGAGAAAAAGAGGAATAAGTCGTGCCTTTAGAAAAAAAGAATGAAACAGTATTTTTTGATTATAAAGAGTATTTAATGGTTGCCAGGCGTTTAAGTGAGGCAACCATTGATGTATATACCCATCTCATCTATCATTTTCTTACCTTTTTAGAAGAGGGGGAATTAGATATTATTGACGTAAAAAGTGAAAATATTACCCACTTTTTTGCAGATTCACTTAAAAATGGACGGACAATTTCTAAAGAAATTAGTGCCCTACACTCATTCTTTTCATACCTTATTGATGTTTCTTATATACGTGACAACCCCACTGACTTACTCGATTCTCCAAAGATAGGAAATTCATTCTTTAAAAGTGTTGCCTATGATGAAGTAGATTCAATTCTTCAATCTATCGATATTACAACAAACGACCCTCTCATGATTAGAGATAGAGCACTCTTTGAACTTATCTACTCATGTGGCTTAAGAATTAGTGAACTCATCTCTTTACAAGTAAGTGATTACAAAGAAAAAGAGCGATTATTGTTTATTCATGGTAAAGGAGATGTGCAACGATTTTCCCCTGTAGGGGAAGTAGCACATGAATTGCTGATGTACTACCTTGAACACAGTAGAAGAGTACTCATGTGTAATCATATACATAATCACACCCTTTTTATTGGGCGACGGGGAGAGAAATTAACTCGACAAGCTATCTCTAAGCGCTTTGCATCGTATTGCCAAAAAGTAGGGGTTAGGGCATCAGTGCATACCCTCCGCCACTCTTTTGCCTCTCACTTGCTCAGAGGTGGAGCAGACCTCCGTTCTGTACAAGAACTTCTTGGACATAAAGATATTAGGACAACTCAAATCTATATTCACAGTCAAACAGAAGATATGTATCAACAATACAGAATGTATCATCCTGATGGGCAAAAGGATGATGTATGAGCCTAAATAAAGATAATCTGTCCCTCATTGATGAATATCTTGCAACTCTGTCCTATGTGAGAAAGCTAAGTGGGCACACTATTACCTCATATCATCATCATCTTACCCACTTTGCCTCATTTATTGGAGAAAAAGAACTCTCATTAGTAGATATTACTAGAATGGATGCTAGGCGTTATGTCTCTACACTAATGGCTAAGAGATTTGAAAAATCTACTATTAATAGCTATCTAGCTTCTTTGAAATCATTTTACCACTACGTATTAAAAAAAGAAAAAGTACATATAAACCCGTTTACTTCTATACAAGGAAATCCTCGGGTAAGAAAACTTCCATCTTATCTTACTCTTAGTGAAGTACACCGTCTGTTATCAATTGAACCACATGATCTCATTTCAATGAGAGATATGACTCTATTTCACATCTTTTATTCAACAGGGGCGAGAATGAGTGAAGTGCTTAGTATGAACTATAGTGATGTTGACCTACATGAGATGAGAATTGAAGTGGTAGGAAAAGGAAATAAAAGGCGGTATGTATTTCTTACTCCACTTGCTTATTCATTTTTATCTCGGTTGAAAGAACAACGAGAAGGGTGGACTCACACATACCCGTTAAAAGATACAGGGGCAAGTGATGCAATTTTTTTAAGTGTTGGTGGAAAGCGGTTGTCGCCTTCGACCCTTCATAGTATCTTTGACATGTATAGAGTGAAATTGGGCTTAAATGGGAGGTTTACCCCTCACATGATGAGGCATAGTTTTGCGACCCATCTTATGAATAATGAGTCACCTATACAGTTAGTGAGTGAGCTGCTAGGACATGCATCTCTTTCAACAACTCAAATATATACGCACATTACCACAAAGCGGTTAATTGAGGTATATAATAATTCACATCCACATGGAAGGAAGAAAGATGGAAATACGAGGAACGACAATCATAGCGGTGAGACGGGGCAATGAAGTTGCTATCGCCGGAGATGGGCAGGTAACTGCAGGAGATACCATTATGAAAGGGAATGCACGTAAAGTGAGAACCCTGATGGATGGGAAAGTCATTAGTGGCTTTGCAGGTGCTACAGCCGATGCATTCACCCTTTATGAAGTAATTGAAAGCAAACTAAAACAATATAACGGAGATTTAACTCGAAGTGCAGTTGAAATGGCTAAAGAGTGGAGAACGGATCGATCGCTTAGAAGGTTAGAAGCGATGATTATTGTTGCTGACGTAACAAAAACATTTTTAATTACTGGTATGGGCGATGTAATAGAGCCAGAGTATGATGTGATAGCTATAGGTTCGGGGGGAAATTATGCCCTCGCTGCAGCTCGTGCTTACAGTGAAAATGTAGAACTAAGTGCTCGTGAGATTGCAACAAAATCATTAGGTATTGCAAGTGATATCTGTGTATATACAAATAAATCTGTGCTTGTAGAAGATCTCAAGGAGAAAAAATGAATTTAGATGAATTAACTCCAATAGAAATTGTTGGAGAATTAGATAAATATATAATTGGACAAGATGATGCAAAAAGGGCAGTAGCAATTGCCTTACGCTCAAGATACAGAAGAAAACTCCTTCCTGATGGAATGAGGGATGAAGTCGCTCCAAAGAACATCATTCTCATTGGACCTACTGGAGTTGGAAAAACAGAAATTGCGAGGCGTATCTCTAAGTTGGGAAAAACCCCTTTTGTGAAAGTAGAAGCAACTAAATATACTGAAGTTGGGTATGTTGGACGAGATGTTGAATCAATGGTGAGGGACTTAATGTCTGCATCAATTCAAATCACAAAAAACGATTTAGCAGAGAGTAGAAAAGAAGAAGTAGAAAAAGCAGTAGTAGAGAGACTTTTAGACTTACTTCTTCCAACCACTCCTAATAAAAAAGATGAATCTTCAACAACTCTCCAAGATGCTACAAGTGATACAAGAGAGAAGTTTAGGCAGTTCCTTAGTGAAGGAAGATTTGAAGATCGCCTTGTTGAAATTTCTTCATCCTCTAAATCTCCAGTGCAAGGACTTGAACTTATTGCTGGTGGAAACATGGAGGACATTCAAAATACTATGCAGTCTTTGGGCTCTATTTTTGGTGGGAAACAGAAGAAAAAGAAAATGAGTATTAAAAGGGCACGCCAGATTCTTGAAGAAGAAGAGATGGAGAAAGTCCTCGATCAAGATCAAGTAATAGAAATTGCAAAAGAACGTGTTGAACAAATGGGGATTATCTTCATTGATGAAATTGATAAAATTGCAGGGACAAAAGGATCAAGAAGTGGCCCAGATGTCTCAAGAGAAGGAGTTCAACGAGATATTCTTCCTATAGTTGAAGGAAGTAAAGTGAGCACCAAGTGGGGTGTTATCGATACCTCCCATATTCTCTTTATTGGAGCTGGTGCATTTCACATGTCAAAACCATCTGATTTAATACCAGAACTTCAAGGAAGATTTCCCTTAAGAGTTGAACTAAAAGAACTCAATGCTGCAGATTTCTTAAGAATCTTACTTGAACCTGAAAATGCAATCATTAAGCAATACATTGCCTTGATGAAAACTGAGGGAGTTACGTTAATTTTTGAAGACGAAGCCCTTTTAAGAGTGAGCGAAATTGCGTATAGTGTAAACTCAACAACAGAAAACATTGGAGCGAGAAGACTCTATACTATTATGGAGCGTTTATTGGAAGATCTCTCGTTCAAAGCAGATAAATTATCTGGTGAGACCTTTACCGTTTCAAAAGAGTATGTTGATGAACGTCTTAATGATGTATTTAAGAATGAAGATCTAAGTCGTTATATACTATAAGTGGTAAGGGGAATGGCGTGAAGTATATCACTATCGTTGCAAAAGATTTTGAATCAGCAGTGAAAAAGGCTCGAGGAGAATACGGACAGACAATCCGTATTCACTCTCGTCGTGATACTTCACACCGTGGTGGATTATTCGGACTAAAGAAAATTCCCTCAGTAGAACTTATGTGTTACCTTGTCTCAGCACCCGAAGCTGCTGTCGTAGAAAAAAAAGAAACACATGTAGAAAAAGAGCTAAAGAAAGAAGAACAAGCGATACAGGAAACAAAAAAAGTAGAGACTAAGAAAGAAGAAATTCCCATTGAAACGACGAAAGAATCTCTATCGAGCATGCACGATACTCTTATTACTCATGCTCGCTATCTCTGTGAGAAAAATCAATTTAGTCATCACTCAATACGTATTATTGAAGCACTATTACTAGAAGACCTCAACGAAAGTAAGACACTTCCATCCAAAGAAGAGTTTGAACTTATGGTGGTAGATAAAATTGTTTCTCTTATTACAATAGACCATGAAACTCAACTACACCCTCCCCACTTCTTTATTATCCTAGGACCTACGGGAACTGGTAAAACAACCTCTATTGCAAAAATAGGAGCCCTGTATGCTCTTCAAAGTGAAGAGGAATACCGAAAGTCAGTCCATTTTGTTACCTTAGATGATTATAGGGTAGGAGCAGCGGATCAATTAAAAGCATTTGGGAATAGTCTCAATATCCAAGTTGACCTTGCTCGTGGTGAACAAGATATGTATCGCATCATTAAAAAGACAGAAGATATTGATGTTGTCTTAGTCGATACAGTGGGAAGAAGCCCGAAAGATAAAGAATTACTATTTAGAATGAACACGATGTTGTCACTGATAGATCCTAATCAGAAGAAGATGTATATCGCACTAAGTGGGTCAATGAAAACAGAAGATATTGTGAAATCTATTGAAATGTATTCATCTTACCCACTTCAATCTATTATTATTACAAAAGTAGATGAAACTGAATCTATTGGGAATATTATCTCTGTTGCATATGAAAAGAATTTACCAATCCTCTTTTTCACTGATGGTCAGCATGTTCCTGTAGATATCCATAAGGCATCAACGACAACAATGCTCTCACTATTAAAAGGATTTAGTCTCGACTTTGAAAGTATGTGGGAGAATCAATCAAATCTTTCGTTTTAATTATCTACCTCTACCGTTTCTATTGCACTACTTGTCACATAGCCAGTTCTTACCATATCGCTAATCATATTTCCTATTGCAGGAGATGCGATAGAACTTCCCCAAATAGTGGTTCCTTTTGGATCTAATGCCGCAACGTAGATAATATATTCAGGGTCATCTAATGGGAATATAGAGAGGGTACTTGCTAGATAGGTAGCAGCAAGATAGCCACCTCCATCTGGGTTTGCAACTTGTGCTGTTCCAGTTTTGCTTCCCACCTCTACGCCAAGCACCGAAGTTTTTGTTGCAGTTCCATTAGCGATAGTTGCCTTCTTCATTCCTCCTAGTACAGTCAATGCGACGCTCTCATCAATAACAGGGTGATATATTTGCTCTTTATCTCTTTGGAACACAATTGACCCATCAGGATGTGTAACCAAAGAGACAAGATACGGGGTTACTCTATTTCCTTTGTTGGCAATAGCGGTTGCTGCAACGACAATTTGAAGGGGAGTTACTGCTATTTCTTGTCCAAAAGAGATTGTAGCTTTACTCCTAGAGGACCAAGAATCAGTTTGAGCGAGGTATCCCCTGGTAACTCCACTTAGAGGAATGTCAT
>CAYZUR010000051.1:0-8766 GCA_964481535.1 uncultured Spirochaetaceae bacterium
TATTACTGCCTCCTCTATTAAAGCGTTCGATAGTATCTACGTATTAACTGGCGGTGGGCCTAATAATGCTTCTACGGTTCTTGCTTTGCAAATGTACAATAGAGCCTTTAGGCAGTTGAAGTATGGGTATGGGAGTGCCATATCGGTGGTGTTGATGGTAACGACCATTGCATTTGTCCTCATTCTACAAAAAGTGATGCGTGCTGAGGAGGTAGTATATTGAAAAATGAAATCAACCCAGAAAAAATAAGAATATATTCCATTGTGAAGAATGTGCTTATATATAGCCTTCTTATTATCCTTGGTGTCATTGTCATATACCCTCTTTTATGGACGTTCTTTGGGTCTATAAGGGATGAAAAGATGTTTGCTCTTCACCCATGGGCACTGCCTGAGCAGTTTGACTTATCCGTGTATTGGGAAGTTCTCACTGAATATGGGTTAGCAAGAAATATGTTTAACAGCTTACTCATGTCGAGTGCTGGTGTTGTCATCATCATTCTCCTTGCTTTAACTTCATCGTATGCTCTTGGTCGAATGAGATGGAAAGCATCTCCATTAGTGATGGCATTCTTTCTTTCAGGAATTATGATCCCTGTTCATTCAACGCTGATACCACTGTATGTTATGCTACGGCCCCTTTCAAAGATTGATGAGAGATTAGCCCTTATGCTTCCCTACATCGTATTTGGATTACCGACAGCGATCTTTATTATTACCAACTATATGAAATCAATTCCCCTCTCTCTTGAAGAGGCTGCTGTTATGGAAGGATGTTCTTTGATGAAATCTTTTGTAAAAATTATTATCCCAATGACAACTCCTGCGATAGCAACTGTTGCAATATTCAGCTTCATGGGAATTTGGAATGAATTGATGTTTGCCCTTGTGTTCTTGCAAAGGTCTGCTGTTATGACACTCCCATTAGGAATTTTACGATTTACTGGATTATATACAACCCAGTGGCAACCAACTCTTGCTGCAATCTTTATAGCAATGATACCGAGCCTCATTCTTTACAGCATTTTACAAGAGAAAATTATCGGTGGTATGACTGCTGGATCATTAAAAGGATAAATAAAAATATGAATAATTCACACATTGACCTTACATCGTTCCCCTGGAATTTATACGCAACAATGCCATATGCATGGCGCAATGCTGTGTCTATTGAGTTGGGATTAAAATTTGAACCAGAAGTCGGTCCTATACCTGTATCAATTCCTGGATCCATACAACAAGCGTTAATCGATGCAAATATTGTGAAAGATTGGCGTTATGACCTCAATTCTCGGGACTTAGAATGGGTAGAACATCGCCATTGGGTCTATACATGTGATTTGCCAAAGGAACATCTTCAAAAAGGGAACTATACTCTTCATTTTGATGGACTCGATTATGCTGGATGGATCTATCTTAATTCATCAATGATAGGAACATTCGAGAATAGTTTTGTTCCTCACACATATACTATTACCGATGAGGTGATTGAAGAAAATAACTCACTTAGTGTTATTTTTAAAGAACCCCCTAGATGGTTAGGTCAATTAGGATATACTTCCAGAATAAAAGATTGGAAACCTCGTTTTTATTATACATGGGACTGGACTGCACGAGTTGTTCAAACCGCAATAACAGGTTCAGTGTTTCTTATAAACAATGAAACACCTTCTTTTGAAATAACACAGCTTCACACCTCATATGAGCATTCTCTAAACAAAGGAAGCATTGATCTAAAGGGTCTCATTAAGGGTGCTCTTAATGATGAAGGACAATTGTACACTATACAAATTGATCTCCTTGATTGTGATGGGGTGATGATGAGCTCATTAGTGAGTGAGAGTTCCAAAGAGAATGCTATCTCTCTCACCTTAGAGGATATTGATGTGAAGGGGTGGTATCCTAATTTACATGGTGATCAGCCTCTCTATACAATCCGTGTCGCTCTTGTATCGAGTGATGGGGAAATGTATTGGCAAGAAAAACGTCACATTGGATTCAAGGAAGTCGAGTGGCGTGAATGTAAAGGAGCTCCACGAGGGGCTACTCCTTGGATATGTTCTGTCAATGGTAAAGAAGTATTTTTACAAGGAATCAACTGGACACCAATATCTCCAACCTTTAGTGATGTTCCTTTTGTTGAAGTGAAGAAGCGATTAGATTTATATAAAGAGATGGGAGTAAATCTCTTAAGAGTGTGGGGTGGAGCTGTTCTTGAAACACAAGAGTTTTATGATGAGTGTTCGAGACTCGGTCTTATGGTATGGCAAGAACTTCCTCTTTCCTCATCTGGAATCGATAACTGGCCCCCTGAAGATGAGAAAGTCATCGAAGAAATAGTTCATATTGCTAAAACATATATTATCCGCCGCTCTCATCATGTTTCATTACTGATGTATAGTGGAGGAAACGAACTACAAGGAAGCCTTGATGGGAAAAAGAGTGGAACTGGAAAACCTATAGATGGTACTCACCCAATGATGAAACAGCTCAACGTGGTATTTGAAGAGTATGACCCTCAAAGACGCTTTATTCCCACTTCTCCATTAGGACCCCGTTTTAATGCAGACCAAGGTGAATATAATACAGAGGTCCACTGGTCAATTCATGGACCTTGGAATGTTGATGGAGTATTGGATGAAAGGTGGACAGAGTATTGGGAAAAAGATGATTCTTTATTGAGAGCTGAAACAGGATGCCCTGGGGCAATGGATCTTGCAACCTTGACGTCGTATGTCCCAAACATGTCAACCTACCCAGTAGAGCAGGCTAACCCCGTGTGGGGAAGGACTTCATGGTGGATAGAATCTCACATTTATGAAAAAGAGATAGGACATCTTCCAACCACTACACAAGAGTATGTTGATTGGAGCCAAGAGAGACAACGTAAAGCTCTCAAAATTTCAGTCGGAACTACAAAAAAAAGATTTCCCTCTATAGGTGGCATAATTATCTGGATGGGGCATGATTCTTTTCCTTGTGCAGCTAATACTTCTATTATTGATGTAGATGGAAACCCAAAGCCGGCATATTTTGCCATTAAAGAAATCTTTACAAAAAATTAGGAAACCATACGATATGAACGATAATATTATCTATTGCACACAATTACGAGGGATGGGATATTGGGAAAACAGAATCTCTAAAGAAATTGAATTTGCTCAGTTTCTCACTTCTATCAATCCGTCTCTTTCTCATACCCTGCTTGAAGAAGTTGCACAGAAGGTCGTATCTTTTCATAAAGAGCAGGGGAGCATTACTAAGGATGTTGTGGTAAAAGCAGAAGAAAAACTCATTTCTTTTGCAAAAGAAGCAAAGAGTTTTACCATTGATTGTGTTGGCCATGCTCATATAGATATGAACTGGATGTGGGGATTAGATGAAACGGTTTCTATCGTCCTCGACACGTTCCGCACTATGCTTATCCTCATGGATGAATATCCTCACTTTACGTTTGCTCAATCTCAAGCTTCAACCTACCACATTGTAGAGAGATATGAACCAGAAATGTTGCCTAAGATTCGAAAAAGAGTAAAGGAGGGAAGGTGGGAAGTCACAGCTTCTGCTTGGACCGAGTTTGATAAAAATATGGCATCAGGTGAGAGTCACCTTCGTCAATACAGCATGGCTTCAGATTATATCTGTACATTATTAGATCTCGACCCAAAAGAATTGTGTGTAGGATTCGAGCCTGACACCTTTGGCCATAATGCAAGGCTTCCAGACATTCTCAATATGTCAGGGATTCAATACTATTATCATTGTCGAGGGAAAGTTGAACACACTTTATATAGATGGAGGGGCCCTCAAGGTGGACAAGTCCTAGTGTTTAGAGAACCCTCATGGTATTTAGGGCCAACTGTTACGCCACTTAACGATCCTTCAAAGGGGACTTTGAAAGCTCTTGAAATGGATATGGCCGGTGAAGTTGCTAAGATGTACAAAGAAACAGGAATCCGTAGAATGCTACAGATATATGGAGTAGGAGACCATGGAGGAGGACCTACTCGAATTGACATTGAGGGATTACAAGATATTGCCTCTTGGCCATGCTATCCTGATGTGATTTTTTCAACTATTCAGAAATTTTTTACAGAAGTCGCTACACATATAGAAAATGTCCCTCTTGTTACTGGTGAAATAAACTCTATTTTTCCAGGTTGCTATACTTCTCAATCAGCAATAAAAAGAGGAAATCATGAAAGTGAGAAAATGCTCTATGAGGCAGAGTTCTATGCAGGTGTTACTACCCTTAGTGGAGGCTGTCCCCTTTCGACTCATGCATTAGATCAATTACATGATGGATGGAAAGATCTGTTTTTTAATCAATTCCATGACATTCTCCCAGGTTCTTGTACCTCTGATTCTAAATCCTATGCACTAGGGGTCTATCAAACTATCTATGCGAGGGCCAATAGTATGCGTACTTCCTCTCTGAGGGCTCTTGCACACAACATAGATACGAGCGCTATCTCTATTCCTCACCTCAATGGGCAGCGCTCTATGGGAGGGGGAGTAGGGTATCAAACCCATGCTTTTAAAGTCTCTCCTGTGGGAGATGTTGAAGGAAATAAGAGGATTGTCACCTTATTCAATGCGACCTCATCACCTCGAAATGAAGTAGTTCAAGTGGTGCTGTGGGACTGGGAGGATGTATCAAGAGAGATTGCTTGTACTGATGATAAGGGTAATGAGATAGTAGTTGTTGCACAAAAAGAGCAAGTTTTGTACTGGCAGCATAGTGCTACCATACTCTCATTGTTAGTAGATATTCCCCCCTTCTCTCATGCCTCTTATATCTTTTACTCATCAGACACACCTACCATGAGAGAGGATGGATTTGCCCAAAACCCCCGAATGGAAGCATCTCAAACTTATGTACTTGAAAATGATACTATCAAAGCAACCTTTTCTCCACACACTCTTGAGTTAGTTTCTTTAGTAGATACGAAGACGAAGGAAGAATTGCTCAGTAGTCCCAGTGGGTTAATGGTCCTTGATGAAGATACTACAGAAGGGATGAGTTCTTGGAAGGTGGGAAGAGAAGGGACTCCAAATCAGAGCCCATTCAATGTAAAAGATGTCTTTATTGAAATAAATTCTCTGTATCAATCGTTGTCATTTACTTTAACCATTCGACAATCTAAGATTTCTCTTACATATACTATGGATTCACATAGTAGTAGTATCAAGTGCAATGCCGACATTGTATGGCGTGAAGTGGGAGATGAGAATCATACTCCTCAACTCTCTTTTGCCCTCCACCTTAAAGGGACACGAGAATCATATCTTTATGACATCCCATTTGGTACCATATTGAGAGACGCTTCAACGATGCACGTTCCAGCTCTTAGTTGGATAGCGGGGGACGTTGGAAACTCAGTCATTCAGTTAGTGGGAAGGGGAAAGTACGGGTATTGTGGTACTCCTCAATCAATGAGAGTAATCTTACTCCGCTCTTCATCTGAGCCTGATATGTTTCCTGAAGTGGGGGAAGGGCAACAAGAATGTACCATCGTAGTACATCCCAAAAATGTTACTCATAAACAGATGATTGAGTCAGGAATAATTGCATGTAACGATATTCAGCAAGTAACTCATGGTCAGCATTCTGGAAACCTTGCTATGAATACATCATATGTAGAAGTTGATGGTCCATTTGTTGTCTCTTCTATCCATCTTATTCAGCAACATGATGTTCTCGAAATACGTGGATTTGAGAGTGAGGGAAAAGAGGGTAAGGTGGCGATACATATTCCCTTTTTACCCACACCCTGCACTGTTTCACTCATAGGCAATGATAGAAAAGTTCAATCGACATGTCACCTACTTTTTGGTGAAAGCTATACCTTTACTGTTGTCCCACATGGAGTGTGTACGCTAAGGGCTTCATTCATATCATAGGAGGAGTATTACATGACTTCTAGAGAACGTTTTCTCATTGCAATGCAGAATGGAATAGCTGATAGGGTTCCCTGTGCCCCTGATATCTCTAATTATATTCCGTGTAAAAGAACTCAACTCCCATTTTGGGAGATCTATTTCGATAAAGCAATTCCTCTTTATAAAGCATATAGCGATGCTGCATCTTTTTATGGCATTGATATGTGGATAGCTTCTGTGGCAAGTATACCCTATATATATGATGATTCTCATCTCACCATAAAGAGAGACTCAACATACGACAAGCAAAGAGATGCTATGTATCAGATAACTGAATACAATACACCTGATGGTGTGCTAGAAGAAAAGCAAGTCTGCTTTCGTCATGAACCCCCTATGCATGTTTCGAGAATCATAAAAAATATTGAAGAAGACTGGAAACGCTACAAGTGGCTACTAAGAACACCCATAGCAATTGATACACTTGAATTTAATCGAATGCGAACAGAGTGTGAGTCAAAAGGGCAAGCCTTTGGCTGTTTTATAGGATATCCCGGATTTCATAGTTGGGAAGGATTTATTGAAGGGGGTATTGAAACTCTCACCTACCTTGATGCTGATACTCCTCACGTATTAGAACAATGGTTTGAAAAAGAGGTTGAAGTTGGAACTGTTGCTTTAGAATTATACCTTGCTCAAAAACCAGATTATGTGTTATTTGGGGGATCTGGAACTCTTACCATGGCATCCCCACCACTTATCATGAAGTATGTGCTTCCAGCACTCAAAAAATGGATACGAATGGCTAAAGAAGCTCATGTTCCAACAATGTTACATAGCTGTGGAAAGTCTCGCACATTGATTGATATCCTTGTAAAGTATACTGACCTTGATTGTATTAATCCTCTAGAAATTGCTCCCATGGGTGATGTTGATTTAAAAGAGGTAAAAGCAACACATGGTAAAAGCATAGCCTTAATGGGCAACTTGCACACAACAAGTGTGATGTTATATGGTTCTCCTGATGAGGTGTATGAGCAATCAAGGAAAGCAATCAATGATGCAAAAGAAAATGGAGGGTTTATCTTGAGTACTGGTGATCAGTGTCCTATTGACACACCAGATGAGAATATCTTTGCAATGGTGCAGGCTGCAAAAGATTTCGGTTCTTACGAGGAATAACCCAAAACTCAATGTTTTCATTGAATCTTTTTCTAAGAATAAGCTGAGAGTTCCACCCCCGATGCAATAATAAATGTGTGCTACTATCTACACACAATATGCAAAAAAGAGTGGAAACAAAACAGATAAAAGACTTGTAGTTTCTTTGTGTAAGACCTTAGAATTGGAATATGTAATATTTCATCCTTTATATTGATGCTCAAAGAGAAAATAGGATTTCAAGTTGGATATGGCAATGCCTCCTATTTTAGTGCAGTGTGTAAGAAATCAACTGGGATGAATTTCACTGAGTAGTAAAAGAGGGTTTCTTAGTATGAGTTTATCATTTCTTTTCCATGAAGATGTTCAGAAGATCTTCAATAATTTCCACCTTCTCTTTGGGATACGAATTGCTTTTTTTGCCCCTGATGGTCGGGAGCTGAAAGTTGGGAATAATGTAAGTACTTGCAGATATTGCCAATCGGTTAGAATGTGTAAAGGGGGAGCCACTGCGTGTATTAATGAAGACAGAAAGGGGAGAATCTTAGCATACGAGAGAAAGAAATTAGTGATGTATACCTGCCATGCAGGTATGAGTGAAGTGGTAAAACCCCTCATTCAACAAGGTGCACTCCTTGGCTATGCTATGATAGGGCAAATTAGAACAAAAGAGCTCCCTGTTGTGTATTGGAGTTCTCGTTGGAACTCTCTTCGCGAAGAAAAGCTTGAAGATATATTTGCCTCTCAACCATTAATCCCCCAATCTCACCTCATGCACATCGTCGAAATGTTTTCATATCTCATGGATTTACTCACTTCCAATAATATGATTGGTCACACAGGAGTAGATGTTTCTTCAAAATTCACTGCCTATATACAAAAGCATATAGATGAAACATTACCCCTCACCGAGTCTTCTATAGAGATGAATCTCTCACCTTCTCGCTTATCACATGTCGTAAAAGAGTCTTATGGGATGAGTTATACCGCCTTGATACGAAAGTTGAAAATGGAACAAGCTCGATTCCTCCTTTCTCACTATACCTATATGAGCATCACCGAGGTAGCCCTGGCGGTGGGGTATGATGACCCCCAATACTTCTCGAGAGTCTTTCGACACGAGAGTGGATTTTCTCCTTCTTCCTACAAAAAACAGCAGATTAATCCATCATAATAGCAGATACGTCACTCACACACCCATTAATGTTACCTCTATAATTAGGTAATAACATAATCGGAGGTGTTTTATGGCAATGTCAAAACGAGAAGTAGTAAAAATGGTCTTAGATGGGCAGAAGCCTCCTTATACCCCATGGTCATTTAGATTCACTTATGAAGCAATAGAGAAACTGGAAAAGCATTATGGCCCATCTTGGGAATTAACATTAGGCAATCATTTTACCTCAGTTGTGAGTGATATTGGATTCTTTGATGAGCTAGAAGGAAATAGATTTAAAGACCTTTTTGGGGTGGTCTGGGATAGAAATGTTGAAAAAGATATTGGCCTTCCTGAAGAAGTTCTTCTAAAAGAGCCAACACTTGAAGGATATACCTTTCCAAACCCATTAGATCATCGTTTCTTTGATGATATAGAATCTAAAATTGCTCGAGACCCAGATAGATTTCGCGTCTTTAATATAGGATTTTCTCTCTATGAGAGAGCATGGTCTATGAGAGGAATTGAAGATATTCTTATGGATTTCTATATAAATCCAGAATTTG
>CAYZUR010000052.1:0-8752 GCA_964481535.1 uncultured Spirochaetaceae bacterium
ATTTGTTTAAAACCGCTATTAATACAGTTAGATATTGGAATATCTACTAATCTATATTTACCTGCAAACGGGACAGCTGGTTTCGATCGATCTTTTGTTAGAGGATAGAGTCGAGTGCCCTTGCCCCCCCCTAATACAATTGCAATTGCTTTCCTTTTACCCATTATATTACCCCTTTATAATTGTGTTATATACTTTCATATATTCAAGAGCTGAAGCTGTCCAAGAGAAGTCAACCTCCATATCTCTCTTCCTTATCGCTTCAAACTCTTCTCTATTCTCATAGTACAATGAAATAGCCCGTTGTACAGACTCAAACATGGCACTTCCTGATATTTCGTCAAATAAAAATCCTGTTCCATCCACTTCACCTACATCAATAATTGAGTCGGCAAGTCCCCCTGTTTTTCGTGCAATAACAATTGTTCCATAACGCATCGAATACATTTGATTAAGTCCACATGGTTCATATCGACTTGGCATTAAGAAGAAATCACTTCCAGCTTCTACTAAGTGGGCAGCTTCATTACTAAAAATAAGATTTACTGATAAATTTTCATGAAGTTGACTTAGTGCAATAAGCTTCTCTTCAATTTTACTATCTCCTGTTCCTATAATAATCACTTGTACATTTAATTCAGTGAGTATCTGTTCTAAGGGGCTTGGTGAACCTTGTGTAAGTTCATAAAACCCTTTTTGTTCTGCTATTCGACTTATCATACTGATAAGAGGAACATCGGCTCGTATTGGTAGGTTAAACCTTTTTTGAATTTCTTCTTTTAAGAGAGCTTTGTTCTCCATTTGGTCTACACTAAAGTGGTAATCAAGTAACCCATCTTTTTCGGGATTCCATTCATCGAGGTCTATCCCATTTAATATTCCAAATAAGCGATTGTTTTTATTCTTTAAGAGTGTCTCTAAGCCATATCCTTGCTCTTCTCCTTGAATCTCTTTGGCATAGGTGGGGCTCACTGTGGTAATGATATCTGCATGAGTTAACCCACTTTTCATCATGTTTACTCGTGCATCAATGGTAGTATCATTAAGCATATTGGAGTCACATTTCATATCTGTGATGAGCATATCAAGCCGAGGATATTCCCCTTGATACGCAAGGTTATGAATAGTGAATACAGTGGTAGTATGTTCACTCATCTTCTCACTCCTGGCCATAAATGGAATAAATCCTGTTGTCCAGTCATGGCAGTGGAGGATATCAGGTTGCCAATCAAGCATTTTTGGTAGTGCTAATGCTACTTTGCTCATAAGGGTGTAACGAGTTAAATTATCTGGGTAAGGAGTAAATGATGTCTTTCCATATATCCCTTTTCGCTCACTAAAGATGGGATGGTCGATAAGATACACCCCTACTTTTTTCATCTTTTTGTATAGAATGTCTACTTTCTCTAGAGTCCCGGCCATAGGGACCTCAATGCTTTTTGCGAGTTTTTTGAATGATGAAGAATCAGTTACTCCATAGTTAGGAATAATGAGTCTCACATCGTTATCGAGTTCGCTCAGGGCAATTGATAGAGATGATGCGACATCTGCTAATCCCCCTGATTTTGAAAAGGGGACGGCCTCACTGCTAATCATTAATATTCTCATATCATAATTACACCATTGAACATCACATAAGGTCAAGGAAATTCGAAGTAATTATATGGTAAAGGGTTTAAATGTAAAAATCACCTAGTAAAAGGCACTATAGACTAAAATATTCATATGAAGAGTGGATGAATATAATACGAGCACTTCATTATAAAGTGCTCGTATTATAAGGGAATTCTCGTATCCATTATTCGTAAATTTGTCCCTTTAATTCATCGATGTACTCAGCTGCTGCGTGAGCTGCAACAGCTCCATCACTTGCTGCTGTAACTATTTGTTTAAATGGACCATTGCGAACATCTCCTACAGCATAGAGGCCGGGGATATCAGTTCTCATTAACTCGTTAGTCATAAGAAATCCATCATCGTCTGTTGCTGCAAATGGGACAAGGGCAGTTTTAGGAATTGCTCCAATAAAGACAAATACTGCATCAAATTCTTCTTCATAATCAAGATTCGTTTCAATATTATGAAGGGAAGCAGAAGTGACTTTTGTCCCATCTCCTTTGATTTCATTTAATGTTGTCATAAAGCGTGTTTCAATATGTGGATCATGCTCTACCATACTAGCGAGAGACCTTTGTGCTCTAAAACGATCTTTTCTGTGGATGATGGTTACTTTATCACTTATTTTTGAGAGAAATAGGGATTCACCTACTGCGCTATCACCACCTCCAACAACCAATATTTTTTTATTTCTAAAGAAAGGGCCATCACAGGTTGCACAGTATGAAACTCCGCGTCCTTGATACTCTTTCTCCCCAGGTGCTTGTATTTCTTTCTTTTTTGCACCTGTTGCCATTATCACTACAGGAACGTTGTAATCTTCATCACTTGTTTTTACGTTAAATGAGCCGTCACTATTATGAGTAATAGCTTCAACAGTAGATAATTCAATCTTAGCGCCAAATTTTTCTGCTTGTTTAGCAAATTTATCAGATAATTCAAATCCACTAATTGGTTCATCAAACCCAGGATAGTTTTCTAAATCGTCAACTAATAGCGTTGTTCCACCAGGAGCCATCTCTTCTATTACGTACGCAGTTAAATTTGCTCTTGAAGCATATTGAGCTGCTGATAATCCTGCAGGTCCTCCGCCAATAATAATTATGTCAACTTTTTTGTTCTCTTCACTCATGGGTTTCCTCTTTATGTTCTTGATTTATTATTTTTCATGTTCTCTCTTAAAGATACCTCAGCATCACTCAAACGTACATAGGTAGGACCACTTGAGATATCATCTGCTCCATCTGTTGCAAAAAGAGCTTCTCCAAGGATAATCATCGATGGGCCATATTCTCTATTTTGAAGGTTGTCTAATAGCAGAGTAGGAAAGATAGCAAATTTATCTTTAATTACTTCTATTTCTGTTTTAACTCTTGGTGCATCGGGGCCACTAATAATGAGGGAAGGGTAGTGTGTGACTAAGTTACATATTTCTTCTATTGTGAGATCTAAATCGGCAGTTTTTCTTACTCCCATTTCAAAAATAGCTCCATAATAGCGCTGTTTTTTTGCATCAAGAACCACAAGAACAGGATGTAACGCATGATGTAAAGGATAGGAAAAAGTTTCTAAGGTTGAAACACTTACATAAGGGATACCTAGTGCAAGTGAAATTCCTTTAATTGTTGACATTGCAACTCTCAATCCAGTAAAAGAGCCGGGACCTTTTGAACAAACTAATAAATCAAGATCTTTGAATGTCATTGAAAATGTATCTAATGAGTGTTGAATAAGGGTCATCAATTCTTCAGTATAGCGCCGACCAATAGTTCTAGAGAGAGAGTAGTGAATCTTCTCTCCCTTTAGGGCAAGGTGAATAACATCATGAGAGCTGTCGACAGCTAATGTGTTCATATATCTAATCCTTCTATTGTGATTACCCTCTGGCTGTCTATCTCTATCTCTATTGAAACATAGATGGTATGAGAGGGGAGTATTTCATCAATCTTCTCACTCCATTCAATTAAGGTAACACCATCTTGATACAGGAGCTCTTCTCCTCCAATTCCTTCAAAATCATCTACTCCTTCAATACGGTATAAATCCATATGAATAAGGGGCAGGGTGCCACTGTACTCTTGAATAAGGGTGAAGGTAGGACTTACTATTGCTTCACTAATCTCTAATGCTTTAGCTATTCCTTTAGCAATGACTGTTTTACCAGCTCCTAGGGGACCGCGTAGTGAGATTAATGATCCACTTGTGATATTCCTTCCGATAAGGAACCCAAGCTGTAGAGTCTCTTCTATTGTCTTACAGTGGTGAAGAGATGAGTTAGCCATCAATGATATCCTCTTGTGCTATATCAATGCCACTTTGATTTTTTAGTTGTAACATTAATTGTTCAATTAACGGGTCATTAGGGTCAATCTCTTTTGCTCGTAAGATAAGATCTGCCACTTTGTTGTACTCTTCATCTTGTAATAAAAGAAGGGCAAGGTTACTAAGGATGGTCATGTTCTCTTCTTCGAGTTCTAAGGCTATCTCTAAATAGTCTTTACTTAATTCCCTCATTCCGGTTTCAAGGGCACAAATAGAGAGTTCATTGTAGATGTCTGCATTTTGAGCACCAAGAGTGAGAGCTTTTAAAAATTCTTCACTTGCCTCTTGAAATTCCCCAAGTCTACGCATTGCCCAACCTTTTATAAAATGTCCTGACCAGTTATTTGAGTTTGTTTCTAAAAAAGTGGTAATGAGTGTGAGAGCTGTTTGATCGTTACCAAGTTGCATTTCATCAAATGCTTCTTGCAGGGTTCTTTCACTATCTGCCTGCTGTTGTAACTGGGTTACTTGCTTTTCAATAATTTCTCTTTTTTCATCTTTAGGGGCAATTTTAAGGTATCTATTAAGATATTCAAGGGCAATTTCATCATTAGAATGAAAGAGTTGAACAAGGCCATATTCGCTCAATAAGATATGTGAGAGGGGGTGAGAGGTGAGTCCTTTATAAAGAATCTCTAATTGTTTTCTCGTATATACATCGAATTTTTCATTATCTTCACTATCTTGAGCATTTTTTGCATGTTGGGCATAAAGTGTTGCAAGGTTGACAAAAAGTTCAGGTATTTGATTATTCAAATGAACTGCCGCAAGGGTGAGTTCAATTGCAAAATCAATTTCTCCCATTTTAGCTTTACTTACTGCCCCGAGTTGTAACTCTTGTACAATATCTGGTTGTAATGAAAAAAGTAAATTCTTGTAATAGGAAATATTCTCATGTTCTTCTTGATAAGCAATCACTTTAATAAGTCCTGAGGCAACCATTGCAATAGTGATTCCACTATGTGGGTCAAGAGAATCTTTTCCATCTTGAAGTTGTACAGGGACTGGGATTGCTGGGTCTATAATAAATTCTTTGTTTGCTGTTTCCATATCTGCAGAAATGGAAATAAACACAATATCTTGTAATTGCGGTTGGTAGGTGGATGGGTCGTTAGTAGTATTCATCGTATATTATTCCTAGAAAAAGGACTGCGGCGGCGCTAGGAGGGGGATCTCTTGAACCTAAGGTTCAAGGGGGGAAACTTGGTGATGAGCATCCTGTTCCCTTAAAAGGAAGTTACCTTCCCGGGTGCAATTCAACTCATCTATACCGAATCCCAATTATGTTGGTTGAGCCAAGAGAATTGTCTCTTCGCACACACCGCAGGCCAATAGTATTAGCATGTTTTATCGCTCGTGCACAAGGGCTTTATTTCTTGTGTCCAATCAAATATATCTACATGCTACCATATTGATACAAAAAACGGAACCGGTTAAGGGTTCCGTTCTTTACTTAATTGTAAAAGGTAATTTAACGTATCAAATCTTCTAATGAAACTTCGTCTATCACTAAATTAGCTCCACCAGTAAACTTATCTGCTTCATCAAGGTCGCCAGATAAGGCATCCATAATTACAATATCATCAAGACCCTTAATAGTGTCGAGTTGTTGTAATGCATTTGAAATACTATCTTCAATAAGTTTCGCATCAGCACTGAATGTTTCAGTATATTTCTGCAATTCTATATTGTGTGTAGAGAGTACTTCTACTTCACCAGTTAACTCGTCATGTTTCTTTTCAAGGTTTCTTATCAGTATCGCAGCCTTGATTATTCGCTGTTCTAATAACTGAACTTTGTCCAATGTAGTCATAATGAACTTCTCCTTATAATGGCTTTGCTTGAATTACGAAAGAACTGTTTTGACTTGAGCAATTAGTTGTGAAAATGATTCTTTGTCTTCAATAGCCATGTTTGATAGTGACTTTCTGTTAATTTCAATATTAGCAAGTTTTAAGCCGTGCATAAAGGTTGAGTAGTTAAGTCCTTCAGCCTGTACTCCAGCAGAAATTCTTGCAATCCAGAGAGCTCTGAATTCTCTTTTTCGGTTTCTTCTATCTCGGTATGCATATTGACCTGCTTTGGCCACTGCATCTTTAGCTACTCGGTAGTTGGTACTTCTTCGTCCCCAATATCCTTTAGCTTGATCGAGTATCTTCTTTCTTCTGTCCTTGTGTTTAGTTCCGTCTACTGCTCTTGGCATATTATCATCCTCCCTTTAAAATGCGTACGGAAGTAAGACTTTTACTTTCTTAGCTTCTGGATCGCTTAGAATACCAGTGTGACGTAGATTTCTCTTTCGTTTCGTGGTCTTCTTGGTGAGAATATGACGGAGGCCTTGCTTTTTATAGCGAACCTTTCCTGTCCCGGTAACAGAATACCGCTTAGCAGCGGATTTTCTTGTTTTCATTTTTGGCATATATACCTCTTCGTGCCCTCAAGGAACAAGATTCCCTTGGAGCTACTTTTATTTACATCCCTATTTAAAGGGGATATAGTAGTGTTATTTCTTTTTAGCAGGGCTGATAATGAGACTCATCATCCTACCTTCCATCATTGCAGGTCGGTCAAGGTTGAAACTAACTTCTTCTCTTTGACTTAATAAGTCAAGAATAGCATCAAGAACAACTTTGCCAAGTTCTGTATGAGCGAGTTCTCGACCACGGAAGCGAACAGAAATTTTTACTTTGTTCCCTTCTAACAAAAAGTCACCAATAGCTTTTGTTTTGAATGCCATATCATGGCTTTCAATTTTCGGTTGCATTCTAATCTCTTTCAGTTTTATAACCGTTTGATTCTTTTTTGCTTCTCGAGTTCGTTTTTCCTGCTCATATCGATACTTACCGTAATCAATAATTTTACAAACTGGTGGATTAGCATTTGGTGACACTTCCACTAGGTCGAGCCCAGAAGTTTCTGCCATTTCAATAGCACTTAGAGTAGTAATTACTCCCAATTGATTGCCTTCGGCATCGATAACACGAACTTCTCGTGCTCTAATCTGTCGGTTAGTTCTCAGTTCTTTAGTAGCCAATCGTTCTCCTTGTCTCAAAAGTGAAACAGTTTTGATGGATTTGTGGGGAGAAAAACCCCACTTTTTTTATTATAACACACGGCTTGACTCCTCGTCAAAGGGGGACCGTGTGTATATTGCGAAGTAACTTACAATAATGTAATAATTATGCTTGTCCAGCTGAACCAAGAACGTTCTTATTCTTGTGCATATACATTTTCTTTAATTCTTCACGAGCTGGTCCAAGATATTTTCTAGGATCAAATTCGCCTGGTTTGTCTGTAAATGTTTTTCTGATACTTGCTGTCATTGCAAGGCGTGCGTCACTGTCGATGTTTATTTTACATACAGCAGATTCACTAGCTTTGCGAAGTTGTTCTTCAGGAATACCAACAGAATCTTTTAATTCTCCACCAAATTTATTAATCATTGTTACATATTCTTCTGGAACAGAAGAAGATCCATGTAATACAATAGGGAATCCTGGAAGTTGTTCTTCAATTTCTTTGAGTATGTCGAATCTGAGTGGTGGTGGAATTAAAATCCCTTCAGCATTTTTGGTACATTGGTCTGGTTTGAATTTATTAGCACCGTGGCTAGTTCCAATTGAAATAGCGAGAGAGTCAACTCCGGTTTTGCTTACAAAGTCAATTACTTCAGAAGGTTGTGTGTAGGTTGAATGTTCTGCTACAACGTCATCTTCAATACCAGCAAGAACTCCAAGTTCTCCTTCTACTGTAACGTCGTGAGCATGTGCATATTCTACTACTTTCTTTGTAAGAGCAACGTTTTCATCATAAGGAAGGTGGGAACCATCAATCATGACAGATGAAAATCCATTGTCGATACATTCTTTGCATGTTGCAAATGTGTCACCGTGGTCTAGGTGTAATACTAATGGGACAGCGAATCCTAATTCAGCAGCATATTCTGTTGCACCTTTAGCCATGTTTCGTAGCAAGTTGATATTAGCATAATCTCTAGCACCTTTTGATACTTGCAAAATTACTGGAGATTTTGTCTCAACACAAGCTTGGACAATAGCTTGAAGCTGTTCCATGTTGTTAAAGTTGTAAGCTGGAATTGCATATCCACCTTTTACTGCTTTGGCAAACATCTCTTTTGTGTTTACTAATCCAAGATCTTTATAGGAAATCATATTAGGTTTCACTCCTTTGTAGGGTTTATATTATACCTTAAACTACCCCTTTACCACTACATTGGTCAACTCATCAACAAGAAGTATTTACTAACTATATCCAATTACAGAAAAATTTGATGATAAATAGTAAGGGTTTGAAGTGGGGTAGTTTAAGGAATACGAGATTATTTGAAACGGAAACGGAGTCCAACTTTTGGAATTAAGTCTAGGGCAAAAGCTTTACTTATATCTGATTCGGTTGGTGAATAAGAGAATTGATAGACAATTTCTAATGGGAGAGAAAAGTTTTGAAAGAAAAGTGTTTCAACTCCAAACCCTGCTCCTACAATAATCTTAGCACTATATGGGTCAGTTCCTCTCGACTCGTAATCATCGGCAATTTCTCCACTATGAGCGAGCGAAGCTGTTGCATAAAGCTGAGCACCTAGATATTCATTGAAATCATTTACATATAGTGTATGTTGGTAATCTATCTCTACCCCATATGCTAATATAGTGTCCTGCCACAGAGGATCTGGCTCATAAATTATCCCGACAGTTCCTTGGATTGCTTGTGTTCCATAAGACTGATAGTAGGAAAGACCCCAAATGGAGGGGCTAAATTGTACTCCAATTCCATAGGGAAGGTTGTCATATGT
>CAYZUR010000053.1:0-8744 GCA_964481535.1 uncultured Spirochaetaceae bacterium
CCACCAGCTAAAATAAGGGCAACGAAAGGTTCTCCGATAGCTATTTTGAGCTCATTGCCCAAAGATTGGAGGGTTTTATCGAGAAATTGGTTGAATTGTTTAGAACCGGTACTACTGTAGATGTTCATTTGTTAATCCCCTTTATTCCCTCTAGAAACCCTTCTCTTCTTCCTCTTAGTTGTGCAAAGCGAAGAATAGGAGAATAAAAGAATGAGCCAAATTTTCTATGAGAAATGGAATATCCCCAATCGCTTTTTATTTGACGAAGATAGGGTAAAAGTGAATAGCGAAGAAAGGTTCGTTCCCAAGCGGTCCATTGGAAAATCTGGGCATCCGCTTTTCCTTCACCCCTTTGACGTTTGCGAAATTGAGCATAGGTATAATTGTGAGAGTGGTAAACTTGTGAATCTTTGCAGTATTTGATATTCCACCCTCGCATTCGGGCTTTCCATGTCCAGTCAATATCCTCTGAATAGGTGATAGTTTCAGAAAATGACTCTTCATTCCAACACTCTCTGCGTATAGCAGAGGAGGCCATAGAGAAGCAATGCTTCCAATAATGTTGGCGTGACCCATCTCCAAAGGTATCATCTGTATCCTTTTTAAAGAGAGGATGGCAATCGGGTCTAGCTAGTTGCCTTCCAAAGACTGCCCCTACCTTTTGATCATCAAACCCCTTTACTAATTCTTCTAACCAGTGTTCATCCAAAGGGGTACAGTCAGAATTGAGAAAGACAACAAATGGAGCCTTTTGATTGATTACTCTCATCGCTTCATTCAACACCCTTCCTGGTATATAGGTTCCGGCGGGAACTCTATGGATGTGGGTGGTATATTGGTGTAGTAATTCAGAGGTTTTGTCATTTGAATCATTATCAAAGACATGAAGGGTGAATGGAACTGTTTGTTTCACAAGCTCTTTAAGTGTATCCTTAAGCAATGCGTACTCATTGTGTGAGCGCATGACAATGGGAATAGGAATTTCTACTTTTTGTGAGTCTGACATTGATCAATCTCCTGTTTGAAGAGGGTGTAGAGATCTTCCAATCCCTTAGGATATATTTCAAGCTTTACGTTGCTGGAAAAAGAAGCTGTAGAGTCTTTATCGTCGGGAGAGTACCCGTGCATTCCAGCTATTGTTCTCTCTCCCATGTGGCTAGGGACGATTAAGACACCGGGATTCATTAAGAAAAAGAGTTCTCCATAACGCTGGTCAGGGAAATCAACTCCCCACTTCGTCATTGTCTTTGGTGGTATGATGTGTCCTTGTGAGATCTTTTCTAAAACCTTACGCAGCGGAGCTTCACTTTCTGGCTTAATAAACCAGAATCTTGCCATAGTAGAGTCATATACGGCGGCATAATCAATGCCAAAACGCAAACCGGTCTTTTCAATTAATTCCATGAGATTGAAGTCTGTGTGTACATCCGTCATGCCATGGTCGGAGAAAATGAAGAGGCGAACTTCTTCATATTCCTCGTGTGCTGTAGCTAACATCTTGCGAAGTTCTGTTTCATACCAAGCGATCTTTTCTGTGACCTTTTGATGGTTTTTTCCGTATTGGTGTAATATTGCATCCATGGAAGCCATGTACAGGTAAGCAAAGGTACAGGTGCGGTTTTTATCTACCATTGCCTGAGTTAGAGCCATGAGGTTATCTACTTCTGTTGCTTTCCAGTCGGCAAGAAAGAAATCAACTTTTTTTTCTCTCGCATAGTCCATGATTGTTTCTATACCGCTGTTGATTCCATCTTTTTGGTAGAGGTCTTTTTTCTCTGTATAATCAAAGAGAGGAAGAAGGTTAAAAGGCATGTTGTAGATATTGAAGTAGCCTGTGTACTTAAGCCGTCTTTTAATAATACGCCCTGCAATATTACGAACTCTGTTTCTGCTAGAAAGGGCTTTTGGAACAAGGCGCATAAGTTGAATGAAGGGGGAACCCTTAAAAGGAGAGTGCTGTGGGTCATACGCATAGAATGAGAAGTGTCCATGATCTCTTGGGAGTACTCCTGTGAGAATGGTTGGGTCACACGTAGCGCTATACCCAAAAATTGTTCTAAGGTCTTGTTTGTGGATAAGTTCTTCATCTAAGAAATGATTGGATTGGAGAATTTCCCAACCCAAGGCATCAATAAATATAGATAGGCTAATGGTTTTCTTTTTCAAAGTATCCCTCTCCCTTCTAGTAAAGCATTTTATTTTTGAGTAAACGCTGCTAAAGCCTCTTCTCGTGAATTGAAGACTTCAATAATCTGATGGAGTCGCACCAATTCAAAAAGTACGCGAACTGATTTCGTAATGTTGCAGATTTTTAAATCTCCACCTTTTTTGCTAAGAATCTTAAGGCAGGAGAGAAATACACCAAGACCACTACTGTCGATGAATGTGATTTTGTTTAAATCAAGCAAAATATTGGTTTCGTTTTCAATCTCTTTTTCGAGTTTTGCTTTGAATTCTTTAGCATTGGTAGCCGTTAGGGTTGTTTATTCTACCTCAATTACTGTAGCTTCATTCTTTTTTGTTACTATCATATTATCTCCTAGCTATGTTGTGTTTGTATGTTTAGACACTAGAATCATAAACTAGAAATCTTTTAAAATATAGGAGGGGCATTCATATTTCTTACATTTTCATCCAAGACTTCTTACATTTTGGTCTAATATTTCCATTGCAACCACTACACTCTCCCTGTATTATATACCAAAAGGGAACAAAAATGAGAAAAATTGCTAACAATGTGCTGATGGTTTGTTGTTTTCTCGTGCTTTTAGGATTTTCTTGTAATGCACGAGGGACACCTGAAAGTAATCTGTCAATAACAACCGCAGCTCCTCATATTCTTGTTGTCTCCTTTAGAGATAATTTTGGTTCCTTTAGTCTTTCAACTGATCCCCTTAGCACTGGTGTTCTAGACTGGAATATTAATGGAAATAGCCCTCTTTCTGTGTATCACAGAAGCGGTGCTGTTGATGAACTTGCAAAAACTGCAAAGGGGACGTATCCGATTAATACTAAGTACTCGACCTATCTGGTCCTTGAAAATTCCTTGGTTGTAGGATCCTCTTACACAATTGAGGGTCCTTTTGGAACTAAAACTTTTACCTTTGATCCACAGAAAATAAAATGCGAGTCTCTTAAAGTGAACCAAGTAAGCTATCTCCCCTCGAGTTCTGTTCGTTATGCAAATCTTGGAGTCTTTCTTGGTTCTGGTGGTTCATATCTGTTTCCGTCTCCGCCTTTATATCGAGTAATTGAAGAAATTGGTGGCAATGAGGTGGTCTCTGGGATAGCAGAATATCGGGGGGATGACACAGATGTATCTCCGACAAATGTGAGTTCTGGAGAGCATGTGTATCGTCTCGACCTTAGTGAAGTTCCTATTGGAGGCCCATACGTTGTACTTCTTGAGGATTCGGGAGTTTCTCCCCCCTTTTATATTTCTCACGAAAAGGTTGGAATTATCGCCTCTACCTATGCTCGGTTTTTGTATCATCAGCGGTGTGGAATCGCCTTGGAAAAACCATATACTGATTATGAAAGAGAAGCGTGTCACACTGAGGTTGCCTTAACTAGAACCCCTTGGAGTAAAGGAGGGGGCATTGTTGTTAAAAATTCTGACCCTCGTATTCCAATGCAAGGAGGGTACCATGATGCGGGGGACTTTGATCGCCGACCATATCATACAATTATTCCCATTCTTCTCTTGGGGTACTATGAAGCGTTTCCTTCTCATTTTATCGATGGTCAGTATTCTATTGTTGAATCTGGAAATGGGTTACCAGACTTTCTTGATGAAGCATTATGGGGAGTCTTATTGTGGGAGAATCTACAAATCCTGGACTTTCAAGACCCTCAGTATGGAGCAATTATGGCGGGGACTGAAACTTCTCGTCACCCTGAATATGGAAAGGTGAATGCTGCTACTGATTCGTTAGTGTATGGAACGTGGGAAGTGAGTCTAGAAGTGACTGCATTGGGTAGTGGGATGATGGCACAGGCGGCAAGAATACTTCTTAGTTTTCCTGGCTACCAAGAGAGGGCTTTAGAGCTCTATAAGAAGTCTCAATTAGCGTATGCGGCTCTTTCACGTCTCAAAAGTGATAAAGGAACACCATATGTCGAAGAAGTGAGTGGTGCGATGCTCTATGCTTCGTTGCAAAATGCATTAGCTGTAGAATCTTTTGAACCAGATAACAAGCAAAAGCAAAAAGAACTTCACCTCCTATTCTCTCAACTAGCAGATACTCTTTTGGTGAAGGATGGGTTTTGGCCCCAGCAGTATCGTCCTGGCAATATTATGGCTACAATCAAAACAGTATATTTTAGTAGCTTTCTTCTATTAAAACCAAGTTTTGATGAACCTTTACAACAAAAGTTAAAGACTCTTGTATTTAAGCAAGCAAAAGCTGGTGGATACATGGGCTTTGATAGCTCTTTCCCGTTCTATGCTCAAGGGGCAACCAAAGGCTATGGGTGGGGTGCTGCAACTGCACAAGGTCGCTATGCTGATGTTATAGCATTCGCATATCGCTTGGAAGATGAGAGTGAAAAACGCGGCGAGTATCTTAGTATACTCTCCCAATTTGGTGATTATGCCCTTGGTCTAAATCCTAATGGACAGTCCTATGTAACGGGTCTTGGTACGGTGCAAGTTAACAGTCCTCTTCATCTCGATTCTGGGTTTTTGAGGAGTGAAGGAGAACCTAATCCTGTCCCCGGCTTATTAGTATATGGACCGAGTGCAGAGCGAAGTGGAGCTGACTACCAACGGGTTATTTCTGACACCCTGTATCCTCTTTGGGATGATTTACCCCTCCAACGACGTTGGGCTGATGGATGGTCTTTGGTCAACAACAATGAATTCACTGTGTGGGAAACAAGTGTGTGGAATATGTGTCTTTATGGGGTTCTTTACGACGCGAATCTTTTTTGACCATTAATAAAAAGTGTTCGCCGTATGCTATAAAAATAATCAGTTGTAAATTATGTGCCTTATCTTTGTTCTTAGGCATTTATTAGTTGGCAATCATTATTTCATCGATTACACTGCTTACATGAATATTTTAATAATTTCGAATCTTTACCCGCCACATATTCTTGGTGGCTATGAGATTCTTTGTGCACAAGTAGTTGAGTACCTAAACACCCGTGGTCATCAGGTTCATATTCTCACCAGTGACCATGGAGGTGCCCTTTCAGATAAAAAGGTTACCAGAACGTTGAAAGTATACCAAGATTTTGATAAGAGTGCTCCCTTTTTGCGTCTCTCTCGTGTAAGAACAGCAAAACACAATGCACGGGAAACTGAAAAAGTTCTCAAACAAATAAACCCTGATGTCGTGTTCATTTGGAGTGTACTTCGTCTTACCCCATCTTGTGCCCATGTAGCTCAGCGTTTGGGATTTCCTACTGTGTATACCTTTAACGATGAGAATATTACAAGCTTTAACTTTCACCATTTTACCTTTTCTCCAAAACAAGCAGTTCATTGGTTGTTGGATCTTCTTTCTCCCCTAATTACATTGAGGGGATTAGACTTCACATATAGTACCTGCATTAGTAATATTCTCAAGAACAATTTGCTTGCAAAGAAACTTCCTATTAAAGAAAGCAGAGTCATTTATCAAGGGATCCCGATTGAACAGTTTCCTCTCAAAGAGAATTCTGGGATAAAAAAAACACCTACAAAAATCCTTTATGTTGGTCAGGTGCATCCTTATAAAGGGGTTCATACCATCTTTGAGGCACTCGCTATTCTTGAAAAGAACAATACATTAGGTCCTATTTCCCTTACTATCGTTGGCAAAGGGAGAGATGAATATAAGCAACGCCTAGAGGCCCTCGCTTCAACTCTTACCTTGCCAGTTGAATTCAAGGGACTTGTCGCTCATGAATTGTTGCCTTCTCTCTATCGTGAGATGGATATATTTATTTTCCCTTCCATCTGGGAAGAACCGTTTGGGTTGACCCATTTGGAAGCTATGGCTAGTGGTCTGCCGGTAATAAGTACAGCCAATGGAGGGCAAGGAGAATTTCTAGAGGATGGAAAAAATGCATTAACTTTTCCCCCTGATGATCCTCAATATCTAGCGTTGCAGCTTGAAAGGCTCCTTTGTGATGATGAGTTATTCAAAGATTTATCGCAAAAGGGAAGGATGACAGCAGAGCAGAAGTTTACTTTCAATAGGTATGTTGACGAACTTGAGGATCTTTTGTCCAACACTGTAGATTCTAATCCATCGAGATAATTAAGGTCGTCTCGTTGATATTATGTACCCTGTGACGAACAAAGGAACTCGTCATTGCATAGATAATTTGTAGCCCTCGCCCTCGGTCATTGGAGTCATCATTGAGTTCATCAAAGAATTCCGTCATCATTGGCTCTTTTTCTGGAGGATCCCATGCTTTTGCGGTATCTCGGATTACAATCTTGATAGTGGTATCGAATTGAATTTCCAATGCTATTTTATCTGAATCATTCGTTGGTAGCCCATGTTCTACAATATTGCTGAGGAATTCACTTGTGACAAGTCGGGTTTTAAGTCCCTGCATGTCACTTCCTCCATGTTGTATAATAAATGCTTCAGCTTCAGCTGAAGATGCGTCAACCTCTGCAAGTTGTGAAGGTATTTCTTTATAGAAATGTGTCGATTCTTCATTTTTTGGTATTGCTTGAAGAGTAACGAAGGAAAAATCATCATCCCGTCTTGTGTATCCTTTGGATTTAATCAAGTCATAACAGACATGGGGGAGCATGATGCAGTTGTCGAGATGTACATCTTCCTTCAAAAGTGTCAAAAATTGTTCATGTCCCAATTCCTCGTTGTTGTCATTGAAACATTCGAATACTCCATCAGTAATCATTCCTACTACATCGTCTTTTGTAAATGGTGTGCATATGGTGTCTTCATCCTTGTAGATAAAGTCATCTACCCATCCAAGAGGGATGGAACCTGCAGAATCAAGGAGTTTTGTTTCCTTGGATTTTAGGTTGTGCAAGAAAAGTGGAGGATGTCCTGCATTGATGCTAGTAAGATACATGGTTTCAAAATCGAGCACGCAGTAGCACATGGTCATATAGTTGTCTTTGAAGAGACGTTTGCTTAACGTTGCATTCAACTGGGTGAGCATCTTTGCCGGAGACTCAGGATTTTGTTCACTTCTGATGACTAGGTTGATTATGGACTTTACTGCTGTCATGGTAAGAGCTGCCTGAATACCATGTCCTGAGATGTCTGCTATGTAGAGGATGTACTGTGTCTCAGAAAGCCTAACACAGTCGAATAGATCTCCTCCAATTGTAGCCCAAGGGGTATAGTTGGCTGAAAGAAGAATGCACTCATCAATGAGTAACCACGGAGGAAGAATATAGCTTTGTACTGACTGGGCGATTTCCAAATCTTTCAAGATTTCCTGATAAAGAGAACTAAGTTCATCCTCAGCCTGCTTTCGTACGATACTTTCAGAAACGGAGGTGGAAAAGAGTTGTAGAAGGTCAGTTTCTACTGCTGACCAGATATGTTCTTGGGAACAATCACTGAATGCAAGGAATCCCCAAAATATATTTTTGGTAAAAATAGGGAGGATGATAAAGGCCTTGATTCCCTCCTTTTCAAGATAGTTTTTAAAGATATTTTCTTCCATGTCGCTGGTAACTGATTGGAATATCTGTTTATTTCCAAGAGCCTTTAAAATTAGGGCTGTTTGATGTGAGGGCCGAGAAAAACTATCTTCAGGAAATGTTTTCCCATCTGCATGCCATTGGGTTTGTCTGACTACTTTCTGGATACCCCCTTCTTGGGAATACTCGTTTTTAAAATAGTTTACACGATCCATCCCTGTAGCTCTTCCCAATAGTTCGAGAGAGTTAGGAAGGGCCTGGATGTAGTCAGGAGATTTCAGCAATTCCTGTGTAGCTAAAGTAATGGCATTGGAGAGACGGTCACGTAGCTGTAGATCTTGTTCCAGCTTTATTCGCTTAGTTATATCTATTGCTATCCCACGAAATCCTATAATTGAATTATCACTTTTGATTTGGGAGATAGTAAAATTAACCATGAATGGTTGGTTTCTACTGTTTTTCATCCAGAAATCATCAGAAATTACAGTTTCTCCTATCTCACATTGATAAAGAAGTTCCAATACTTGTTTTTTGGATGAAGAAGGAAAAAAGTCAAATATCGATTGAGGATGAAATTCATCGGAGTCAATCTGTTTGAATATTTCTAATGTCCTTTGGTTGAAGAAGGTAACATTATATTCGTTGTTCAATTCTATGATAAGTCCTGGAAGCATGTTTGCCATTTCCTTGAACTGATTGTTGCTTTTTTGAAGTTCCGTGTTTTGTGTACATGCTTTACAAGCGGTTCCTAGCTTGTGGTTTATCGGACGAAGGGCATTTAATAAGGTGGCATCAATTTCTCCTTCACTTTTGTAAAGAACCAACAGGCCAGCATCTGAGATACTCATAACATAGAAGATTCCCTTATCTCCTTTTATAGAGTGGGTGATAATATCATCAGAGAAATCGTGGTGTAACAGCTCTTGGCGTAAAGCTCTGAAGATGTATTGTTGTTCAATATTTCGTGGAATAGAGAACGCATTGGAGAGTGAAAAGGATGATGAGTCATTCTCATCTGCGAGCAGAACCGCCCCCATGGAGCAATCAAGTTCTCCTATATAGAGGGCAAGAGATCGACCCAACATTTTTTTGAGATCGAGAGATTCTCCAATGGGAAGGAGAA
>CAYZUR010000054.1:0-8716 GCA_964481535.1 uncultured Spirochaetaceae bacterium
AAAAACGCTGTAGTAGGCTTTTTGCCATTAAAAGTCCTCACAAATTATCTAAGATGGGTAAATTATAACGATAAATATTGCCTGTGTATATTACTTTCATATAGAGTAAGGGGAGGATAGGGGGAAATGTTGTGAACATATGCTATACAGGTGGAGGAACAGGGGGCCACATATTTCCCATTTTTCCTATAGACGAAGAATTAAAGAAAAAAAATCCATCAGTAAAAAGATTCTATATTGGAAGAATTTCAGAATTAGAGCAATCTTGGGTAGAAAAAGAGGGAATTGAATACTATGGGATTCAAAGTGGGAAATTGCGAAGATACCACTCATTTCAAAATGTAACTGACATCTTTAGAATCATCTTTGGATTCTTTCAAGCTCTTACGCTCCTTCGAAAGAATAGGCCTTCCATTGTCTTTTCTAAGGGAGGGTATGTCTCAGTTCCTGTAGTGATAGCTGCCTATATACTACGTATACAATGTATTTGTCACGAAAGTGACGCAACTCCAGGACTTGCCAACCGCATATCTATCATCTTTGCTACCACCATGTGTGTTGCACATGAAGACGTCAAAAAATATTTTCCTTTGAAACAACGACCTAAATGCCTTGTAACAGGAGTTCCAACAAGAATGAATAAAGGGAAATATATACAACAAAAAGCGTACCCACACCCCTTAATTGCAATCTTTGGAGGGAGCCTAGGAGCACAGAATATAAATGAGTTAGTTGCACCTATTATGAATGAGCTTACTACCATTTCATATGTTGTTCATCAAACAGGGGTAGGTAAAGGGATTTCTGCCTCATACCCTCGCTATGAAAGGTATGAATTTATCGAGGATGAGTACATAAACATCTTAGGTCAGGCAGATATTGTTATCTCTCGTAGTGGAGCCACAACATTAGCCGATTACGTTGAAATGGAAGTTCCATCAATATTAATTCCTCTAGGACGTGATGCAAGTCGAGGGGACCAGATTCTTAATGCAAAGAGGCTAGAACACACTGGAGGAGCAATTGTCCTATATAGTGAAACCCTAACTAGTGAACAACTATTAGAGACGATACAAAAGGTATTAGAAGATACACATAGATTAGAGAAGATGAGGGAACAATTACGAGGGAGGAGAAGTCAAAGGGTAGAAACTCTTATTGCTTCAATTATCCTAGATACAGTAGACTAAAAAAGTGATACCATAGAAATACATTAACAATGTAGGTGTGAGAAAAAAGGAAGGAAAAGAATGACTGAATGGAGTATGGCTATTGGCATGTTTAATATTACCGTGTTAGATATTATCATAATAGCCCTTTTATTGATTGGAGCCGTGTTAGGGGCATTAAAAGGATTTGCAAGGGAAGCCTCTACTCGTTTTGGGTTTATTGTAGCAATCTTTATAGCCCTTTTGTTTACCCAACTAGGAAGTGACCTTCTTCGTGAAACCTTCTCTTTATCTCCTTTATTAAGTGCATTACTCTCATTTTTAGCCTTTTTCACTATTGCCTATATACTGATGCTCACATTAGGCACATTACTTGAAAAAACACTTGAAACAATAAGACTTGGATGGTTAGATTCAATTCTAGGATTAGCCCTTGGGGTTATAGAGATGTTTTTAGTAGTTACCTTTATTATCTACGCATTAGATATGCAACAAGTCTTTAATATCGATCCATATATACAACATAGTGAAATATATACACGCATCATTGCGCCGTATTCTCCTAAGGTAATAGATGTATTAAATGGAGTTATTACAGATGTTTGATTCACTTCTCTCCTACCGTAAAGAAAATTCCGCACTATTAAAATCTCAAATACGAGCAAATACCCTCTCTCATTCCTTACTGTTCAGCGGCCCTTCCTACAGTGGGAAAATGTCATTAGCAATAGAAACAGCACGAAGTGTCTCTTGTTTAAAAGATGGAGATGAATTATGTAATTGCTCATCATGTAAAAGCTTTTACTTTATGAGCATGCCTAATGTCATTATCCTCTCTTCCCGTGACATTGATGTAAGGATAAAAGCTGCCATTTCTTTGTACCAAGAGATGAAGACTATGAGAAGTAAAAGAGCTCTTATTGGACAAATTAGAATTGCCCTCATGGCATACCATGAAGCATTTGTAGAGAAACAAGATACAAAGAATAGTGCAATCTTTGCCATCGCTAATGACCTCGATACATTACTCATTGATTTTGAACAAAGTGATATCAAAGAAGATAAAGCATTAATCTCTCAAGGTCAGAAACTCCTTTCATCCCTCCTTCAAAATAAGAGACCAACAGTGAGTATCGACAATGTGAGAAGCAGTGCTAAATGGACAGCAAATACAGGATTAATTCAACAAAAACGATTCATTATTCTAGAAAATATAGAACAAAGTACAATTGGGGCAAATAATTCACTTCTAAAACTCTTAGAGGAGCCACCTGCTGACACCTACATTATCCTATTGAGTGAGCATCCAAACCGCCTCTTGCCTACGATTCTTTCAAGAGTGCAACACCATCAATTAAAACCAATTACAAAAGAAGAAAAACATGCAATCTTTCGAGATATATTCTTTGCTGATCCCCTTCACTATGAATCAGTTGATGAATTTATTTATGCAAAAGCTGGCCTCCCTATAACAGAGCTGACTCAAGGGGCTGGGGAGTTTGTTTCATCAATTCAAACTCATACCCCGTTAGATTGTGCTTCATTGTATGGTATACTCAAATTATTAGACTCACATTTAGCCCTTACCTATTTTCTAGAAAAAGTAGAAGATGCCCTTAAAGAGCAATTAATAGAAAATAGAATGAGTGCAAAGAGGGTGAAGAAGATTCAACAGCATCTCAATGAATCGACTCTTAAAGCAAGAGTGTTTAATCAGCAGATTCCTGTCCTTATTGAAACCCTCTATTATAGACTAGTGGAAATATTATGAACAATTTTGTACGACGAGCATTTGAAAAGATCGAAAAATTAAGTACTTCTGAAATAAAAACATTAGTACGCTACCAAGCCTCAGAGAATGAACTTCTTGGAACAGTCATTCAAGAACTTCAAGCAGGGGTTGTTGTCATTAATACCTCTGCTCGAGTTCTTACCTGTAATGATTCAGCTAAACTCCTTATTCCACTGAGGCAAACTCTTGTAGAAGGGGCAAGTCTTAAATACATCCTTAAAGATACAGATATTTCTTCATTTATGTTTGAGTCTATTAACAAAATAGCAACTCAAGAAACACGGGAACAAGAATTTTATATACAACGGGGTGAAAAAGTTGTTACCCTTTCCATTAGGTCTGTAGTATTTCAAAGTTCTTTTCTCCCTATGATGGCTCACGATAGTGGATCTCGTATTCTCTTTATTATAGCAGATGTTACTGAAGAGAGGAGAAAAGAGGCCCTTCTTCATAGAAGTGAATCGCTCGCTTCCCTTACTACTGTTGCGGCAGGTGTGGCCCATGAAATTAAAAACCCCCTAGCATCAATCGGAATTCACCTTCAATTGCTACGAAAGGCTTTTGAGAGGAAAAAACACCTGACCCTCGCTGATTCAGCTCGCTACCTTGATGTTATCGATGAAGAGATAGAACGATTAAACTCTATTGTTGTCGATTTTCTCTTTGCAGTGAGGCCTATGGATGTCCGACTTAGGTTAGAGAATGTAAATAGAATTGTAGAAGAAGTGTGCACCTTTGTGAGCTATGAATTAAGTGAATATAGAATTACGTTAACTACAGATTTAGAAGATTATCTTCCTAGATTGAGGGTAGATGAGAATCTTATTAAACAAGTTTTATTGAACATTATAAAAAATGCAATGAATGCAATGGAAGAAAAAGGGGGCTCCCTCCTTATAAAAACAAGAAGTTATGGAAACAGTGTTGCTCTTATCATTCAAGATAACGGATGTGGAATGGATGCTAAAACTGTTGAGAAAATATTTGAACCCTATTTTACTACCAAAGAGACAGGAAGCGGATTAGGTCTTACCATGGTATTTAAGGTGATGAAAGAACATGGTGGTGAAATAAGTGTAAAAAGTACTATCAAGAAAGGGACAACATTTACTCTTCATCTCCCCGTTCCTTCTTCTCAACGTCTTGCTATAGAAAGAAAGGAAATGTAATGCAAAGAACTATTTTGGTTGCAGATGATGAAAAAAATATTCGACTCGGTTTACAACTTGCCCTAGAAGATGAAGGATATAAAATTCTTCTTGCAAGTGATGGGCAAGAAGCGTGGTCTCTTATTAGTACCACCAATGTAGATTTACTTATTACTGACCTTAAAATGCCAAAGATGGGTGGTAATGAATTATTAAAGAAAATAGCGAGTGCATATCCTACACTGCCAGTTGTCATCCTCACAGGCCATGGAACAATAGAGTCTGCAGTAGAAGCAATGCGTAATGGAGCAGTCGACTTTATGACGAAACCATTAAATTTAGATCGCCTTTTTATGCTCATCAAAAGGGCCTTTAGCAATTTAGACCTCTATGATCAAAATACTCAACTAAAAAAAGAACTTGCTGAATTAAAAAGAATAAGTAGATATAATAAAATTATTGGAAAGAGTGAACCAATGGTTCGCCTATTAGAGAAGGTTAATCAAGTAGCAGATGCTCAAGCGAGTGTATTAGTTACTGGAGAGAGTGGGGTAGGAAAAGAACTCATAGGAGATGCCCTCCATGATTTATCATCAAGGTCAACTGGCCCCTTTATTAAAGTAAGTTGTGCTTCTTTTGCCCAAACGTTGTTAGAAGATGAACTCTTTGGCCATGAAAAAGGAGCTTTTAGTGGAGCAATCTCTTCTCGTAAGGGAAGATTTGAATTAGCTGACAAAGGAACCCTCTTTTTAGATGAAATTGGAGAAATATCACAATCGACTCAAGTGAAACTATTAAGAGTCTTACAAGAGAGACAGTTTGAACGACTTGGGGGAGAGAAGACTCTTGAAGTAGATGTTCGTCTTGTTGCAGCGACTAACAGAGATTTAGTAAATGAAGTGAAAGAGGGGAGGTTTAGAGAAGATCTCTATTACAGACTTAATGTCATTCACTTACATGTTCCCCCTTTGAGAGAGAGAAAAGATGATATACCTCTTTTGTTGAGCCACTTTCTAGAACTCTATACACAGCGCAATAAGAGAAATATTGGAGGGTTCAGTACGCGGGCAAAAGCTGCAATGCTTAACTATGATTGGCCTGGTAATATTCGAGAACTAGGTAACTGTATAGAAAGTGCAGTAGTCCTCACCACTAGTGATATTATTGAGCTCGAAGATCTTCCATCCGCTGTTCGTAATGCAAGTACCACAGAGAGGGTTGTTGTCCCAGTGGGAACAACAATGGCACAGGCAGAGAAGGCATTGATTCTTGCAACCGTTGCGAGTTGTAAAGGAAACAAAAGCAAAGCAGCAGACACCCTACAAATAGCGAGAAAAACGCTACACAGGAAAATACAGGAATATTCTATTGAAATCAACTGATATCTACAACATTTTTGACATCGATGGGGTGTTGAGCCAACATTTTGCTAACTATGAATTTCGTGAAGGGCAACTTGAAATGTCTCTCTCTGTGATGAGTAGCTATGAAAAAAATGCAATTGCTGCCCTCGAAGCTGGAACAGGTATTGGTAAATCATTTGCATACCTCGTCCCGGCTATTTTGTGGGCAATAGAACACCCTGACGATAAAACTGTCATTGCTACTAGTACTATTAACTTACAGCGTCAACTCTATGATAAAGATATACAACAACTCTTTAAAAATCTTAAAGTTGAAGTACCCCTCTCCCTCTTGATGGGGAGAAATAACTACCTCTGCCAGAGGCGTCTTGAGATATATGCCGGTAAATTCCCCCTTATTGCACAGGATCCAACCAGCGATATAGCCCTTTTAATAGATTTCTCTCATTCTTCAAACACAGGACTTAAAAGTGACATTCCAGGCAGCATTGATTATAGGAAATGGAATGAAGTATGTAGCGATGTAGATAATTGTATGGGGTATAAATGTTCCTACTATAGTGAATGTTTTTATTTCAACTCCAAAAAACAGGCTACAAAAGCATCAATTATTATTACAAACCATCACCTTTTATTTACTGATGCACAAGCAAGACTTCTCGATGACCTTAGCTATAGTGAAACCTCCGTCCTTCCCCCTTTTCAGAAGTTGGTTATTGATGAAGCTCATAACATAGAAAAGAATGCTACCGATTATTTTACTCACACCTATTCAAGTTATCATGTGATGAAAAGTATCGATAAACTTAGCTCAAAAAGTAATAGAAATACTCACCTTGTCGATATTCTCCTTAAGGTAATACCAACAAGTTTTTACACAGTCGATATTGCCCCACTATTTGCAACTGTTGTCGAAAAGGTTGGCTATTTAGAGATATATCTACAAGACTTCCTGCGAGGTATTAAAGTAAATAAATTATTAGTCTATACAACTATGGAAGGGCAATTTGAAAGGGCAATAAGTCTTTCAAAAGAGGTAGAAGAAGCCCTAGAGGCTCTCCTTATTGCTCTAAGAAAAATTATTTCATATCCAAAGCTCCCATCTGAATATGATCTATACATCAATGATCTCTATTCTCACATTGGTCGATTACAATTTCAAAAAGAAGTTATCCATTCTTTCTTCCTCTTTGATAAAGACAGATTTGATGTATTTTGGATGGAGCATCTTGAAAATAAAGGGGTAGATCTTCATATCTCTCCTTTAAGTGTAGCACAGAAATTAAAACAATCAATTTTTCAAGGACTCGATACAGTAATCCTTACAAGTGCTACACTCGATTTACATGATGAATTTGCTTTTTGGGGGAATAGAATAGGACTCCCAATAGACGGGGAGAAACCATACGTGCGAGCAGCTTTTTCATCCCCATTTGATTATAAACAGAATCTATTATTCCTTACATCTCACGATGCCCCGTTATTTAGTGAAAAAGATAGCGATATTTACTATACGTATTGTACGAATGCTATTCTCGATGCACTCCTTTCAAGCCAAGGGGGAGCCCTCGTCTTATTTACTAGCTATAAGATGCTTAAAAGGGTTGCCTCTTCGTGTGAAAAAACACTTACCGCTAATAATCTTACCCTATTAAAACAGGGAGATATGGAACGCTCGGCCCTTTTAAAGACCTTCATTGAGGATAAAGATAGTGTCTTATTCGCCACAGATTCATTTTGGGAAGGGGTAGATGCACCAGGGGATACCTTGAGAGTGGTAATTATTGTTAAACTCCCTTTTAGAGTTCCAAATGAACCTATTTTTAGAGCCAGAATGGAATATTTAGATAATAATGGCAAGAGTGGGTTTTATCATCTCTCCCTCCCTGAAGCTACGATGCGTCTTAAACAGGGGTTTGGCCGTCTGTTACGTCACAGTGGCGATAGGGGAATTGTCCTGATTTTAGATAGTAGAATAGTCCAAAAAAGATATGGTAAGTGGATGGTTCATGCCCTTCCCGAGTCATATTATCAAGAGACAGGAATTGATATGATTGGGGAAAAAATAGAACTCTTTTTGTATAAATAAAAAGAACCCTTCAATAAACGAAGGGCTCTGTTGAATAGATGTATTTCTTCTTAGTCTATAATTGCAAGAATGTCAGACATATGAAGGATAAGGAACTCTTCACCATTAGCTTTTACACTTGTTCCTGTGTACTTGTCGTACATGATTTTTTCACCTTTTTTAACGGTAATAGTCTCATCGCTTCCAATTTCAAGAACTTCAGCAATTTGAGTTTTTTCTTGTGCTGTTTGTGGGATAAAAATACCACCAGCTGTCTTTTCCTGAATTTGTTCCATTTTGACAAGAACTCTGTCGCCCATTGGTTTGATATTCATACATTTCCTCCTGTGACCTAATTTGATTCACTTTTCATTTAATTAATTGGTTAAAATCCTCACCTAATATACTCTCACTCTCCAAAGCGGTCAAGCAAGAGTGGTAAAAACGTGAGAATAATTGTTTTTCATCAATATCTATCATAGAAGTGTATTGAATAGATGAAGTAATTCATCACTTTTGCTTTGCGATTGAAAAAACTGTGTGTATATTGGGTGTAGGTATGGAGAAGATTACGTGAAAAACAAAAGTGAAAAGTATTACAGACAGGCACTAAAAATTTGCACACTCGATCTTTCAAATCAAGATGGAACGAATCATATAGAGACTTCAGAGTGTCTTTTTAAGATGGGATCTCTATTAAGTGAAATGGGAGAGATTAGTGGGGCAATCAGATGTTTTAATGATGCCTTTATCTTAAGAGATTCTTCTACTATTCCCTCTCGCACTCTTTTTAGAGAATTTCATGATATCCAGATGGCTATATATATACTTGGTAAGAAGGGTAAGACTATTGCTAATTATGCTGAAGGGGATATGGTGCATGATCTTATTAAGCATCGATGGGTTGATTTACAGGATGAGATTAAAGAGTCTCAATTCCCTTTTGTGTGTGAGGACTTTAAAGCATGGTTTAAAACCGTTCATATTGATTTCCCCTATGGAATGGAAGAGATTTATGAGCTTATAGACGCATCTTTTGACCCATTTTCCTTGAGAGGATAATTAATATGGGTCAAATTGACTCAATCTACTTTCATTTTTATAGTGGTGTGTCATTTTGATACATAATAAAAGTCTAAAGTAGGTGTTTTCGCCAATAATAGGTAAAAGATTAC
>CAYZUR010000055.1:0-8671 GCA_964481535.1 uncultured Spirochaetaceae bacterium
AGAACTAGTATTACCCCAATCTTTACAAGGTAGAGATGTTATGGTGCAATCAAAGACAGGATCGGGGAAAACTGCTGTGTTTCTCCTTACAATTCTTCAAAAATATGAAGAGGCGATAGCTAATAAGGATGCAACTCTTCCAGTTGCCCTCATTATTGCTCCCACTCGTGAACTTGCCGTCCAAATAGAAACAGATGCTATTCTTTTGAGTTCTGGGTTTAAAGACTTCAGGATTGGTTGTTTTTATGGAGGTGTTGGATACCAAAAACAAGATAAACAAGTTGAAAAAGGGGTCGACCTCATGATAGGAACTCCAGGAAGAATCCTTGATTTCCAAAAAATGGGAAAACTTAATTTTAAATCAATTAACACATTTATTATCGATGAAGCAGATAGATTATTTGATATGGGATTTTATCCAGATATTCAGAAAATGTTTACGATGATGGTTGATAAAACCAAACGCCAAACTATGCTTTTTAGTGCAACTCTCTCAAATAGAGTAAGAAACTTAGCATGGTCATACATGAATAATCCAATCGAATTAGAGAACCAACCTGAAGAAATTACCGTTAATAATATTACTCAAGAGTTATTTCATATCTCTAGTGATGAAAAGTTTCCTTTGCTTCTTAAGCTTTTGGCGAAAGAAGACCCTAAGAACTGTCTCATATTCACTAATACTAAAGCAAAAGCTGTAGAAATTAGTAAACGTCTTGGTGTTAATGGCTATACAGTACGTTATTTAATGGGAGACTTACCACAAAATAAACGTCTTGGGGTTATTAACCGGATGAAGAGTGGTGAACTTAGATTCCTCGTAGCAACTGATGTTGCAGCAAGAGGATTGCAGATTGATGATTTAGCCCTTGTTATTAACTATGACATTCCAGAAGACTTTGAAAACTATGTTCACAGAATAGGGAGAACTGCTCGAGCTGGAAAGAGTGGTAAATCAATCACATTAGCATGTGAAGAATTTGTCTACGGACTTGAACCTATCGAAACATATATCCAGATGAAAATACCTGTAATTTGGCCCTTAGAGGATGAATTGCCAATAGTCGAAGATAAAAGTAAAGGGATGAGATTTAGAGATTTAGTTGACCAAAGCGAATATGCTTCTAAATATGTGAAAAAAGGGTTTACCCCTCACACTCATGGGAAAAAGAAAGTTTCAAACACTACAACAGCATACAAGAAAAGTAGTGGACAGCGAGGCACTCAATCAGCCCCCCCGTCCCGAAAAAATGCTCCACCTGCAAAACATACCGATTACAAAAAGAATTCATCAACTCCACAACGAGGTGGCAAAAGTTATCAAGATATTCAAAAAATGGATCTTAATGAACGAATGGACTATTACAAGAAGAAGTTTGCTTCACAAGAAATTGTGACCTCCAGTCCAACACCTCAAAAGAAAAATGAGACAAGTAAAAAACCTGGACAAAAAAAAGCAGCTCTACCAAAGAGTGGACCAAAAAAAGAGAGTGCCAACAAAACTGGACCTCCTAAAAAAGCTTATCCAGCTAAGAGAGAACATAAGAAAGAGATGGTTGAACCAACCCCTAAGCCTGTTGTTGAAAAAAGAGAAGAAAGCAAAAAAAAGAATGGAGGCTTTTTATCTCGCCTTTTTGGAAGGAACAAATAACATGCTCAAGCGGTTTATCTCATATTATCGTCCATATAAAGGTCTTTTTACATTAGATATGTCAGCTGCAGTTGTGGGATCCCTCCTCTCAATTGCATTTCCTCAAATTACAAGAGAATTGTTGAGAAATCACATACCAAATAACAATTGGCAAGGAATGATAATGCTCTTCATCATCATGCTATGTATTTATGTTGTGCAAATCTTTACAACATACCTTCGTGTGAGATGGGGCCATATCATGGGTGTCTATATGGAAAGTGATATGAGACAAGATCTTTTTGAACACCTACAGCGACAATCTTTTACCTATTTCGATAATACAAAAACAGGTCATTTAATGTCACGCATTACAAATGACTTGTTTATGATTACTGAAACAGCACACCACGGTCCAGAAGATTTTCTTATATCAATAACAGTCATCACTGGCTCTTATATTGTGATGTTTATTAACAGTGTCCCCTTAGCATTAATTAGTATTATACCCCTCCCTTTTATGCTTTTCTATGGTATTCATTTTGGTAAGCAACTCAAGGAAGGGTTTAGACAGGTGAGACGCACTGTTGCTGATGTAAACTCGATGGTAGAGAACTCTATTCAAGGTGTTAGAGAAGTTCAATCCTATACAAGTGAAAATGAACAAAACGAAAAGTTCATGGAAGTGAATCAAGTGTTCCAAAGAGCGAAGAGCGATCAATATAAGATTATGGCTCGCTATGAATCTGTGATGAAATTATTTCGTGAAATGTATTATTTTGTCACTGTTGCAGGTGGTTCTGTATTAATCTCTCTTGATATAATTCCAGTATATGACCTTGTCGCATTCATCCTATTTGTTTCTGTTGTACTCCCTCCCATTGATAGGCTTATCCGTTTTACCGAGCAATTACAGCAAGGAATGACAGCTTTTGAAAGATTTATTGAAGTGATGGATATTCAAAGTGATATTAGTGATATCTTAGGAGCAACTGAATTAGATATTAGCAAAGGAAGTGTTTCTTTTGATCATGTTTCATTTACATATAAAGATGGGGATGAAATTGTCCTTGATGATATTAGCCTCTTTGTTGAAGGGGGCTCTACTGTCGCAATAGTAGGGGACTCAGGTGCGGGTAAGAGTACTTTGGTCTCCCTAATCCCAAGATTCTATGAAGCCTTACAAGGGAATGTCCTTATTGATGGACAAGATGTAACTACTCTTACGAAGAAATCACTTAGATCGCAAATTGGATTTGTTCAGCAGAATGTATTCTTGTTTGATGGGACAATTCGAGAGAATTTATTATATGGGAAAAAAGATGCAACTGATGAAGAACTCTATGAAGCTCTTGAAATGGCAAACCTCACTTCATTTGTAGCAACTCTCCCTGATGGACTTGATACAGAAGTCAAAGAACATGGAACTCGTCTCTCTGGGGGACAAAAACAGCGTATTTCTATCGCTAGAGTCTTTCTAAAAAATCCCAAAATAATTATATTCGATGAAGCAACTAGTTCACTCGATAGTGAAACAGAAGCTCAAATACAAGAAGCATTCCTTCGCTTAGCGAAAGGAAGGACCGCTATTGTTATTGCTCACCGTCTTGCAACTGTACGTAATGCAGATAAGATTTATGTAATAGATAAGAAAAAAGTGACTGAAAAAGGAAATCACTCTTCTCTTATTGCATTACAAGGTCAGTATGCTAAACTTTATCAACATCAGTCCCTGTAGGGAAGGAGGATTTTATTTTGAAATATGTTCAAATTGTTCTTGCTTTTGCAATTAGTATTCCAGCTCTCATAATATCTATGTTTGTTGCAATCATTCCCTCATTTCTGATGCGCCTTTTTGGCCTACACAAGGCAGCTGATCGGTGGATGCACATAAATGCTGTAAATATATCAAAAGTGATACTTTTTTCACTTGGAACAAAAGTAGTAACTCATAATAAAGACTTCATTCCTCCAAAAGGGTCTCCTGTATGTTTTGTTGCAAACCATCAAAGTGCAGTCGATATCCCTGTGGTTGCTGGGTTTCTTAATATCTGGGCAGGGTTTATTACTAAAGCAGAATTAAAAAAAATCCCTATAGTAAGTTCATGGATTAAAGCAATTCATTGCGTCTATATTGATAGAAAAAGTCCTCGCTCTTCCATCGAAGCAATCTTAAAAGGAGTTGAGAATATTAGAAATGGTATTCCCATGTTTATATTCCCTGAAGGAACAAGAAGCAAAAATGGACAAGTTGGGGAATTTAAAACAGGGGCACTAAAGTTAGCAACAAGGGCTAAAGCAATCATTGTTCCTATTACAATAGAAGGGACACGTGGGGCATTTGAGGACAGAACAGGGATTTATCTTCAAAAGATTATCCTTACAGTTAATACCCCTATTGATACATCACTCCTTGATGAAGTTTCTTTAAAAAAACTACCAACTACTGTATTAAACTCTATAACACAACATTTAAGTACCCATTTAACTCAATAGGAATTGCTGTAACCATGATAGATATTCAACACATTTCATTCTCTTATCCTCATTATGAACAGCAAGGGAAAGCACGTGGTTCTGTTTTGAAGGATGTTTCACTTAACGTGGCAGATGGGATGAGAGTACTTATCATAGCACCTCCTGATAGTGGAAAAACTACCCTTGCTAAAATTCTTATTAGAGGCCTCCCCACATACGGTGGTGGTGAATTACGTGGAGATATCATCATAGATGATCAATCTATTTTAGAATTAGAGAGTTATGACCTTACAGAAACTATTACCTATATAGGGCAAAATCCACAAGAACAATTGCTGATGAATACCTGTGGAGATGAAATCTCTTTCCCACTAGAGGCGCTTGGTCTTCATAAAGATGAGATTCGAGCTCGAATTAATACATCGTTAGATAAGTGGGGATTAAAGGAACACATCGATGTTCATCCCCAAGAACTCTCTGGTGGAGAGCGGAAACGGCTATTATTAGCAGTGAGTGAAGCCATTGGTGCTAATATATGGATTTTAGATGAAATATTTGATGACCTTGATGATAATTATAAAAGGAAACTAATAGAGACTATGAAAGGTCGAGAAGGATGTTCTATTACTTTTGCTTCTCGATTTCTTTTAGAATTTGATTATTTTTTTACATCTATTTTCACTATAATAGATGGAACACTTGTGCGTGTTGATCAACAGGAAGTGATTGAAATTCAACAGAAACAGATGAAGAAAGTTGGTAAATCAAGCACGGTAGTTTCTGATTCTACTCTTCGTTTACACGATAGTATTATTATTCATCCAAGGCGTTCGGTGAAAGATAAGAGTGTCTTTACATTACATGTTGATGATTTTTACGTACAGATAAATGAAATAGTAGCCCTTGTTGGTCCAAATGGTTCAGGAAAGAGTACACTTTCTCGGGCATTGTGTGGTCTTGATGGGATACAGCAAGGATCACTCTCCATCGATGGGAAAAAATTATCCCCTTCACTTTTAAAAGAACGTGTTGGCTATCTTTTCCAAAATCCTGATTATTTTCTTTTCTTGCCCACAGTATTTGATGAATTAACATTTTCGCTGAGGAATGATTCTACTATGAGTACAGAGGAAAAAGAACATATAGCAGCTGAGTGTGCTACTGCTTTTCACCTTAATGTAACAGATAATCCTACGATGATGAGTTATGGAGAGAGAAAAAGATTACAAGCTGCGGTATATTACCTCCTTTCTCGCCCTTTTCTCATTATTGATGAAGTTGATAGTGGTATTACCTATTCTCAAGCATATGAAATTCTCGACCGATATAAGGAGAGAGAGTGTGGTATTATCATCATTTCTCATGATGCTTCCTTTGCCTCTTCTGTTGCAAACAGAACATATGAAATTATCGATAACCACGTGGTGCTAAGGGGATGAAGATATGATTAGTAGCACCTACATTGCAGGAAGAGGGTTTATTTATCACACTGATGCAAGGGCTAAGTTGCTCCTTGTGTTGTTGTTGTGTATCGAAGTCTTTCTCCCTGTTTCCACCATTGGGATGTATCTTATTAGTCTTCTTTGTATCGCTCTTGCTTGGTATGCAGCTGGATTTAGACAGGCAATAAGTCCTTTAAAAACAATATTGCCTCTTATCATCATTATGATACTCTTTACCCCCTTTACCTACACTGATTCTACTCCTCTCATTGTGGTAAAAGGGATAACTTTAGCTACAACTGAAGGGCTGTTTCATCTCAATCTTTTAATTGCACGATTTACTGCAATTACCTATCTAACGACCCTTTTTGTGTGGTCAACGAGTATGAGTGATATCATGCTCACTTTTCGTTTCTATGGTCTTCCCTACAAAGGAGCTTTAGTCATTACTCTCGCTTTTAGATTTATTCCATTTATTGCAGACTCATTTCATATGATTCGTGATGCATTCTCTTTACGAGTCCCTAATGAGACTACCAGAAGTAGAAAGAGTCGTATCTTTGATATCCTTCCCACAATCAGTTGTGTTCTCGTGTTTGCCCTTAAATCAATTCCCAATTTAGCGATGAGTTTAGAACATCGAGGTCTTGGAAGAAGGCAAAAAAGATCAACTTACCATACAATTCATGCAAAGGGATCCCTCTTTACCCATTTATTCATTTGCGTTATGATTGCCACGTTATTCTACCTAGTATTCTCATATTAAAACGGTACGAAAATTTTCTCTATAAGAAGGCTCTAGATGTCACAAAAAAGCAACAATCGCCCTGCTTTGAAAATTGCTCTTATAGCAGTCCTTACTGCAATAACTGTCGTGTTTACGTTGATTGTAAGAGTTCCAACTCCAATAAAAGGCTATATTTCTTTGTGTGATGTTGTCATTACCTTTAGTGCCTATTTATTTGGCCCCTACACAGCTATGATTGCTGGAGGTCTTGGAACTGGTCTTGCCGATATTATTGGTGGATATGCACAATGGGCTCCATTTTCATTTATTATTCATGGCCTTCAAGGTCTTCTTATTGGCCTTATTGCTAAAAAGGGAGCATCTACTGGCTATTCAATCGATTCCTCAATACTGCGTATGATTCTTGGTGGAATAGTAGGGATGGCTGTCATGGCAGGCGGCTATTATCTTGTTGGTGGTATGTTTTATGGGTTTGAACCAGCACTTGTAGAAATTCCTCTGAATCTGATGCAGTCCGGTGTTGGGGTAGTGCTCGGTATTGCTGTCTCTAAAAGTGTGAGTAAAGCATACCCTGCGGTTCGTGAATTATCTTGGTAAGTAGATTGCAAGAAATGGGAGAATATATGGAAACAAAAGAGCATGATACAATAGTTGTTCTTGATTTTGGAGCTCAGTACAGTCAATTAATCGCTCGTAGAGTGAGAGAACAGCATGTGTATAGTTATATTCTCCCTTATACGACAAGTGCTGCTACGATAAAAGAACTCAATCCGAAAGGTATTATCTTTTCAGGGGGACCAGCTAGTGTTTCGACTGTGGGCTCTCCACGACCTGATCCAGCTATTTTCTCTCTTAAAATTCCTATTCTTGGTATCTGTTATGGCCTACAGGTAATGAGCATTATGAATGGTGGAGAGGTAATAAGGCCTTTAAAAAGAGAGTATGGGTATGCTCATTTGCAACTACTTGAGACTCCTTCTCGCCTATTAAAAGGGATAGATAATAATGCTGTTGTGTGGATGAGTCATGGAGACTCTGTTAAGAAGTTGTTTGATGGTGCTGTGTGCACATGTTCAACAGAAAACTGTGAGTTTACTGTAGTTGAAAATGAAGAGCGTAAGTTCTATGGAGTACAATTTCATCCAGAAGTTGTCCATACTCCACAAGGAAGTACGCTGTTAAGAAACTTTGTTATTGATATTTGTGAAACAAAGGCACAGTGGTCAATGGAATCTTTTATTGAGACTGAAGTTGCACGTATTAGAGAGATTGTTGGTGATAAACAAGTCTTATGTGGTTTATCTGGCGGAGTAGATTCTTCAGTTGTGGCTGCCCTTTTACATAGAGCAATAGGTGATCAGTTAGTCTGTGTCTTTGTTAATAATGGTCTTCTTAGAAAAGGGGAAGCAGATTTAGTAATCTCTGTATTTAAAGAACACTTTAAGATTCGTCTCCAAGTTGCTGATAGTGAAGATCTTTTTCTTGATGCCCTTAAAGGGGTAAGTGATCCAGAAAAAAAAAGAAAAATAGTCGGAAAAGTATTTATTGATGTATTTGAAAAAGAAGCTCGAGCAGCAGGAGATATTTCATTTCTTGCTCAAGGAACACTCTATCCAGATGTTATAGAGAGTATTAGTCCTTCCGGTGGCCCTTCTGTGACGATTAAAAGTCATCATAATGTAGGTGGTCTTCCACCTGACCTCGCTTTTACCCTCATAGAACCACTTAGAGAGTTATTTAAAGATGAAGTGAGAGAGCTTGGAAAAGAGCTTGGTCTCACCGATGAGATTGTCTATCGTCATCCTTTTCCAGGTCCCGGTTTGTCAGTGAGATGCATTGGTAAAATTACAAAAGAGCGACTCGATACTTTGAGAGAAGTTGATGCTATTTTTATAGAAGAAATTAGAAAAGCAGGCCTCTATGGTGAAATATGGCAAGCTCTTGCAACACTTCTTCCTGTTAAGAGTGTTGGTGTTCAAGGGGATGAAAGAACCTATGAAGAGGTGTGTACCTTACGGGCTGTAACAAGTGAAGATGCTATGACAGCTGACTGGTTTAAATTTCCTCCTGAAGTGTTGCAAGTAGCTTCTTCTAGAATCTGTAATGAAGTGCAAAGAGTGAATAGAGTCTTATATGACATCACAAGTAAACCACCTGGGACAATTGAGTGGGAGTAATCGCACTAGTATTTAATATATCTTTATCTAATGTTTCATCGCATCATATATCACGAGTTGTTGTATTATCTATATTATTTGTATAACAAGAGTCAATTAATATCATCTACATAAAACTAGGATTATATAATGTTTGTGAAATCAATCTAAAGGGGGTGTGATTCCCCGCCCCTTGGGGCGAAAAGAGAATGTGGTA
>CAYZUR010000056.1:0-8640 GCA_964481535.1 uncultured Spirochaetaceae bacterium
TTCCTGAGTAGATAGAGAGGGGGAAGTTCCTTGCATATCTTTTTCTTAAGTATCCTTCTAGGATGAGTAATCCTTTATCGTGGATCTCCCCACTTAAACCAGCTTCATGTTCAATGTTGACGATTCCTTCAGATCCAGGAGCTACTGTTGCACTAATTACTGTTGGAGTGCCAAAGGTTGTGGACCCAATGTCTAAGACAGCAAGACCATTCACCACACCAGTTTTATATCCTTTAATGGTAATGATCATCTCTCCACTGGTAATTTCTTGTTGAATACGAGATTCACTAACACTTCCAATATACTCTCTCTCTTCTATTGCTCTAAGGACACTCAGGTGCGTAATCGAAGTCTCTTTTTCCTCTATTGCCCAGTAGTGTGCTTCTCGTAGAATATCCGCAAGTAAGGCAAGTTGAGTGGTGAGTTCATCTCTACTTTCAGCAACAAGGGTGCTATAGCGAAGTATTTCACCGATTGCAGAGATTTCAAGTGGAAGAAGGTTTTCATTTTTAGCTGTTCTCAATAGATAGGAAACTGTTCCATCGATATTCTCTTTATTGAAGTTCATTGAGTAGTCGAATTCTGCAGAGATTTTAAAAAGTTTTAAGAATTCACCATCGTTTTCACTAAATTGTTCAAATGCTTCAGAAGAACCCACAATAATTACTTTTACATTGAGTTCAATGGGAAGTGGACGAACACCAGATGAATGGTTGTTCCCTGCAGAGGAGTTTTGAATCACTAATGCTTTTGTATTAAGAAATCGTTTGAGTGCTTCATATAGCCCATCAACACTTAACATTTCATGGGCACTTATGACGATATAGCCCCCATTAGCTTGTAAGATGGACCCTGCATGAAGAGCAAGAAATGGGAGGTAATGTTCTCCTGAGCTCTCTTTTAATTCATCAAGGGAACCAAAGAGGTTACTAAATGTAGGATGGTATTCAAAGATAAGGGGACGCGTTGTAGTAGATCCATGATCTACTAATACATTAACTGTATAACGGCGTAAGAATGATTGAAGATCTTTTGAATTAAAGTTTTCACTTTTAAATAGGTATTGGTGTTCTGTTAAATCTTCTTTGATGTGGGCCAGAAACAGGGTGATCTTTTTATCTTTATACTTACTTTTTACTTCTTTTATCAAAGGATCAACTATAGATGATAAATTAGGTGTATCTACCCTCTCTTCTTTCATCAAGTGAGATATCTCGTTATAAAGAGATGAGACAAAGGACTTCATCTCAATGGAGAATGTTCGTGCCTTTCCTGGAAGAAACGTGAGTGGAATGGGGGTATCTGGATTATGAAAGTTGTGGATAAATGCAATATCACGGACACTACTCATATCTATTAATAATTCTTTTGTTGCAAGTTCTATTGCAGTTCTTTTTCCCGTTCCAGCATCTCCGCTCACAAAGATGTTGTACCCATCAGAGTTGATGGAAAGAGCCATTTTTAATGCTCTCATTGCTCGAGGTTGTCCCACTATCTGAGCTTCATCAATAGGGATAGATGTGTCAATTGAAGAGATAGGGATGTTAAACTGAGCTTCACTATGCGTAAGCTCTTTTATATCAAATGGTAAAGTTGCCATGATGGTCACTATAGGTGGTGGAATAATTGATGTCAACTCTTTATAATCAAGGAACTATGAATACGAAAGAGTTAGAAAGATATATACATGAGAGACTTAATCTAGGAGCGTTTGCTTCTATCGATATTTCTCTCAATGGTTTGCAGGTAGGGTCTCCTCATAAAGAGATTAAAAAGGTTGTGTGTGCAGTAGATGCTTCTTTAGAAACATTTAAAAGAGCTAAAAGTGAAGGAGCTGATGCTATTTTTGTTCACCACGGTCTTTTTTGGGGAAAGAGTATGGCAATTACTGCATCTCATTACCACAGAATTGCTTTTCTCATTAATAATGATATCTCTCTTTTTGCAGCTCACTTACCGCTTGATGCTCATCCTACCCTTGGAAACAATGGGGTGATGGCATCACTCCTTAATGTAGGAGATATAACCCCTTTTGGTTCTTACCATGGCCTTGATATAGGGTATAAAGGAATTTCCAAAAAAGGGTTAACTGTAGATGAGATTACTTCTATATTAGGATTTTCAGTTGAGAAAGGATTGAATGTTCTTCCTTTTGGAAATAAAGAGATTCACCGTATAGCTATTGTTTCTGGCGGTGCTTCTAAGGAAGTCTTACAGGCAATAGATATTGGGTATGATGCCTATATTACAGGAGAAGCCTCTCACGAGATGTATAGTGTGTGTAAGGAAGAGGGTATTACGATGATTTGTGGTGGTCACTACCAGAGTGAAGTATTTGGTGTACAAGCTTTTGCTAAAGCTCTTAAAGATGAGTGTCATCTTGAAACTACTTTTGTTGATATCCCAACATCCCTCTAAGGAGCTAATGCAGATGAAAAGCCGTACTAAAGAACTATTACTTCCCTTCATTCTTACTACTATTATTATTGTAGCGGATCAACTCACTAAGATGTGGATTGTGATGAAGGTTCCTATTGGAACAATCTATCGTTCATTTGCTAATGATATCTTGTGGATTGTTCATGTAAGAAACTCTGCAATTGGGTTTAGTTTAGGGAAAGACCTTCCTCTTCAAGTAAAACATGTTCTCTTTATTATTCTGCCTCTTATTCTTCTTTTTCTCCTTGTTCTCTATGTGCTACGGAGCAAAGAAATTTCCACCTTGCAAAGATGGGTTGTCTGTGGGATTCTAGGGGGAGGAATAGGTAATATTATTGATAGAATATTTAGAGATGATTGGGTTGTCGATTTTGTGAGTGTAAAAGTCTTTGGGCTGTTTGGTTTTGAGAGATGGCCAACTTTTAATGTTGCAGATGCATCTGTTGTAGTGTGTGCTATTCTATTAATGCTATCTCTATTATTTACTAAACAAACTTCAACTGAAGAGGTGAAAAAGGAAAAATGAATAAAAAATTAAATACATTCTTGTTTATCATAGGGGCAACTTTAGCAAACCTTCTTATTATGATTGTGCTGTTTTTAGGATCACTCGCAGTTATGGTGAATTTTTCAAATCCAGAAAGTCCTTTAGTTCCTCTCTACATAGGTCTTATTTTTATTGTAAGTATTGGGGGGTCTTTTCTCCTCTATACGCTACTGATGAAAAAAATAATGGCAAAATACAATTTAGAACAGTATCTTTCTCCTCTTTTTGCAAAAAAACATATCCCTAAAAGGGAACATAAGGATTAGCAATGAGTACTTCTTCAAAGGTGTTAGCAGATATAATACATGCTTCATGGTTCCCTTTCTCGGATGAACCTCTCCTTCAGGGTAAATGGTATACTCCAAGTCTTTCTCATCCATTTGTCCTTTTCCCTCAAGATTCTCCTGATGATAAATGGCACTTATTTTGTCATTCTTGGTTAGGGATTCATCATTTCGTTTCTGATAGTGGGATTAGTTGGAGCTCTGTTCGAGTTATTGAAGTAGGTGCCCATTATCCTTCAATCTTTATAGAAGATGGAGTCTATTATCTTGTCTTTGAAAAAAGGGGATACCACATCCCATTTATTGATGGGCGACGACGACAAAGTTTAAAAGAGTATCACAGGGAATCTCATATTGAGATTATTAGTTCCACAGATTTATCGATTTGGAGTAAACCAAGACATCTTATTAGTTCAAATGATATTCCTTGTTCAAATGATTTTATGAAGAAAGGGAGACTTTCTCATCCTTATATCATTTCAACAAATCAAGGGTATCGTCTCTATATGGGAGCCTCTATAACAGATAAAAAATTAGATATAGCTCGCTATACAGTGAGTGCTGTGTGTGTAGATATTGTTGGATCTTACCAGATGGAGAGTAATAATATCTTAATTAAAGCGGAAGGAAACGATTATTATCGATCTCTAGCAAGTGGACAATTACACGTTCATCGAGCAGAGAATGTATATAGAGCAATTCAAAATGCTTATTTTTTTGATGAAAAGAGAAATACCACATCTTCAGCAATTCTTTTGTTAGAGAGTGATGATGGACTCACCTTTACCTCATTAAAAAAAGAACCAATACTTACCCCAACGCAGTCAGGGTGGGCAAGCTCTTATATACTTTCAAGTTCTTTACGCTACAAAGAGGATGAAGGATGTTGGTATTGTTACTTCTCTGCAGCTTCAAAGATGAATGGGCCAATCCCTATGTATAAAGAATCTATTGGGCTTCTTATTGGAAAAGATCCAATCCTCAGAAAAATGTACGATGAAACTGATGTCCTTTATAGAAAGGATTAAGCTCCTGAAACACCTACTGCAATAAAATCTTTATTTTTCTTTATGTTCTTTAATTCATTTTTATTCTGCGCTTTAAGTTCTTTAAAAGTCATTAAATTAATGTGACCAACAGGGCGCCCTGAAATAAATTGAATAATAGCAGCTTCACTTTCTTGAGTTCCTGTTGCTCGAGGAAATACATAATAGCCATGAACAGTCTCTTTACACTCAAGATATTTTACTGGAGTGTCGGCTGATTCAAGGGCATCACTATACAGTCTCCCATCATCACGCAGCGGATCATATTCAGCACCAATAATGAGTGCTGGGGGCAGACGTGAGTGATCTTTTGATAATAGGGGGGAGAACAATGGATTTAAAATATCTTTAGGTTCTCTTTGATAACTTTTTATGAAGAATTGCATAGTCTTTGATGTTAAGGTAGGACTATCTTTAAATTCATCATAGCTTGCTGTTTTCATTCTTCCATCAGTGACAGGGTAGAGTAATACTTGACCTGCAATATGAGGTCCTTTTCTGTCTCGTGCCAACCGGCACACAACAGCTGCAAGATTTCCTCCTGCACTGTCTCCCATCACATAAATTCTTTCACTATCTACTTTCCAATAGCGAGCTCCTGCTGATGCCCATAAAAATGCATCATAACAATCTTCTACTGCTGTTGGAAATTTGTTTTTTGGAGCTAAGCGATAATCTACTGCAAGAACAGCTGCATTAGTAATGGAGGCAAGACGCATACACACATACTGGTAGAGTTCCATGTTTCCCCATACCCAGCCGCCTCCATGATAAAAAATGATGAGTGGTCGTAATGAGGTCATTTGTGATGATTGGTTTGTTTTTGGTTGGTAGAAATAGCCGGTAAGGGCGCCTTCTTCTACTGGTATAATAAATGTGTCATGTTCTATTTCTTTAATTCTTGTTTGTAATAATTTCTTCGAGTGACGGTTTTTAGGAATTGCTTGTTTATTTATTTCTGTTATTTCTGCTTCAGTGAGATTGGTAACATCATTATCACCAAATACTTTTTTGGCAAGAAGGAGTATATTTTTTAACTTTTTTGATATATTTAGGGTATCGAGTTGCTCACTGTTATCCATGTATCAGATTCCTTTATCAGAAAAAGCTTCTATTAATGCGTTTTTCATAACCTCTAGAGGAGCTTTCTTTCCAGTCCATTTTTCAAAGGCAATCGCTCCTTGATACACAAGCATTCCAAGCCCATCAACACATGTACAACCCATTTGGAGTGCTTCTTGCAAAAAGAGGGTATTTATAGGATTAAATACAACATCACTTGCTATGCACTTACTATAATCCCCTTTTTCCCAGGTGAGAGGAAGTCTCCCTTTTTCATCGAACAAGCCAACACTCGTGGCTTGTACAATAAGGTCGTATGAATCATCGATCTTCATCCCATCTGTAAGAGGCGCGACTTCAATGGTGGTCTCTACTTTTCCTTTTAGGTCTTCTTTAATCTGAAGTGCTTTTTCTACACTTCTGTTCACAATTGTTATTGATGAGGCTTCATGTAAGGCAAGTTCACAGATAATTGCACGGGCAGCTCCACCAGAACCAAAAACAAGAACTTTCATCCCTTTTATTGATTTGACCTCAGTTACTGCGGTGATAAATCCTTTCCCATCTGTATTATCTCCCGTTGAAGTATTTCCATCTTGGTATACACAGTTAACGGCGTTTGAAAGGGCTGCAGAGGGGGTAAGAGTATCGAGGAATGGGATAGCATTGATTTTATGAGGACTTGTAATATTATATCCGCTAAAATTAAGAGCTTTTAATCCCTTTATAGCATTCTCTAATTGCTCTTTCTCAACATTCATTGTGAGATAACGATAGGGAAGTGATAAATATTCAAAGGCCTTTTCCATCATATATTGAGTAGGATTGCCTACAACAGGGTCCCCTATACAGCAAAACAGTGATGCTAATGGTCCATCCATAAGAGCTTCTAAATCATATTGTTGGTAATTCACTGCTTTTCCCGTCCCTTCTTTTATAAGTGTTTGATATTTTGTTATAACGTATTGTACCGTAAAAGTTAGTTTCTGTCATGGCAATTTTTTCTCAATTGATGAGAGAGAGGAAAACAGAGTCTCCTTCTATAGCAAAAGAGAGGGGAGAATGAGTAATAATATTAGATAGACTCATATGATTTGAGTCAACAATAAAATTCTTCAATTCCCATTTTAGATGATTACAACTCACCTTTGAGAAACTTTTTGGATGAATGGGCAGAACACTTACAGTAGATGCGATAGGAATATTGTATTTTTTATTATCCTCTATTTTATAAAGATGTTCTCTCTCTGTAATCCACTCAATAGGAGCCCCATAAAGTGAAAAGAGTGAATAGAGGTGGATAAGGTGGTCAAATCTTCCTTCTCCTCCTCCAATTAATATATAGTGTTCAATCCCTATTTTTTGCAGGTGGATGAGAGCAGCCTCTGTATCACTAATATCTTTCTCTCTTTCAAGAATGGTGTGAGAAACAGAATCTAATAAAGTCATATTGTTCAGAGAATCAAAATCCCCAATGGCATGATCTACAACTAAATGTAATCTGTGAGCCACTTCTAAGCCACTATCGGCAGCAATGACAAAACTGTGGGGAGGTAAGGATATAGAGAGGGGAGATTTCCCCCCAGTGCACACAACAGCTATTTTCTTCATAGCTTCGTATCTTAGCACAAAGTGAGGAGAAATAGCATACTCATTAAGGGGTTAAACTTCACACATTATTCTCATAATAGAGCAACATCCTAAAATAAGTGTAATAGAAAAAATGGTTTCATTGAAATCAAACAAAAAAGCTACCACCGATTGGGTAGTAGCTTTGTCTTATCTTTTTGTAGAAGAAAAGTTTAGAATTTTACTTTTGCTGAAATACCAATTTTGCTATAGCCTTTAACAAGATCAGCCATTTGTTCACTTGTATAATCTGATATTGCGTCAAAGAATTCAGGAACATCTTCAACTATGAAGTTAGTTTCAATGCCAAGAGAGAGGAAGTCAAGAATATTAAAATCAACGCCAGCTCTTATGTTGTATGCAAAAGCCTCTTCGTCAGTTTCCGAATAATCTCCCCAAATTATACTTCTATAAGCAGGACCGGTTGCAATATAGGGTTCAACAAGACCGAGTGGGAATCTTACAACAACGTCGAAAATGTAAAGCAACTCATAGTATTCATAATCTGGGACTGAATCTGTAATTAGCATGTCTGCAGACACTCCTAAAAAATCGCTTAAGAAAAATTCTGCTCTAAGACCAGGAATAAATTCTTCAAAATTCTCGTCTTCTAGATCATAGTAACTATAATAGTTTACCGATCCTAGATTAAATGTACTTGCAGCAAATAATGAACTCGATGCGACGATAGCAATTAATAGTACTAATACTAATAAACCTCTTTTTTTCATGTTAATCTCCTCTTATTTTGTAATTGTCATATTTTTACTCATGACATGATCTATATCTATAAACATTATACAACGATAAAGGTTATAAAAGTAGAAAAAATAAAAAAAATAAATATTTTGATAGTGGTTTATGTGTGTGAAAAGGGGAAATTATTAGTTTTTCATGTGATTTTGGCATATTAATAGTAATTATTTGTATTTTGATGTGATTTTATCACATAAAATATTGGGTTATTATCCTCATCTTTTATATATCCTCCCTTTTTAAAGGAAAAACATAGGGATTGACTTCTCAAATATGTGGGCATAGCATAGAGGTAAAGATAAGTGCGCTATTAATTCAGGAGGTTTATGGTATGAGTACTACAGTAAGATCTATTTTAGAACAAAAAGGGGCAGACGTTGTTACAGTTCTCCAAGAGGACACGCTAGCACAAGCTATTTTAAAATTATCACAACATCGTATTGGAGCAGTGCTTGTTGTTGATGAGAAAGGGGCAATTGCAGGAATCTTATCAGAAAGAGATATTATTAAATTTATGGCAGGACGAATAGATATTACGACAGCTATTGCCGTTTCTACTGTAATGACAAAAAATGTTACCTATGTTAAAATGCATCAGAATTTAGATGAATGCTTGCATTTAATGACAACTGGTAGATTTAGACACCTTCCAGTGCTAGATGATGATAAGCTTAGTGGTGTTGTCTCTATTGGAGATGTTGTAAAAGCAGTTCTTGCAGACAGAGAATTCCAAATTGGACAACTCGAATATTACATCACTAATACATTCTAAATTTGTATAAGGAATGTATGTTATGTTAGATACTATACTACCGGTTTTACCGGTAGTTTTGCTGTTTGTCGTAGGGTTCTCTCTACAAAGGGTTAACTTTTTTAG
>CAYZUR010000057.1:0-8580 GCA_964481535.1 uncultured Spirochaetaceae bacterium
ATCCTTGGCACCATAGACGAAGCACATCAACTTCTCGAATATCTATAAAGAATAAGGTGAAGAAAAACTCTTCACCTTAATACAATATAGATAGTAGTCTCTTTCTACCAAGCTAAATATCCACCATCAATTACCATATCTGATCCAGTTGCATAGTCACTCACAGATGAGGCTAAATAGACAACGGCACCTTGCAGGTCATCTGTTAAAGCCATTTTTCCCATAGGGATTTTTTCTAACCAAAGAGGGAGCATCGATTGTCCTTCTGGTGTTTCAAGAAGTTTATCAACAAGATCTGTTTTGGTATATCCAGGACTTATTGAGTTTACCCTAATTCCAAAGGGGGCCCACTCGGCAGCTAAGCTTCTTGTGAGATGAAGAACTCCAGCTTTTGATGCATTATAAGCACTCTGATTTTGTGGGGTGTTAGAGATATGAGCTGACATACTTGCTGTGTTAATAATTTTTCCATACCCTGCTTCTTTCATCACCTTTGCTTCAGCTCTCGCACACAAAAATACAGCATCTAAATTAAGAGAAAGAGTTTTTCTCCACTTTTCAAAAGGCATCGTGAGGGCATCACTCCATATTCCCATCCCTGCATTATTTACAGCAATAGTTAAAGAACCAAATGTTTTTACGACAAGGGATACCATTGCTTCAACATCTCCTTCATTAGTTACATCTGTCCTAATAGCAATTGCCTCAATTCCTTTCTTTTTTAATTCTTCTACTGTTACTCTAGCACTCTCTATATTAATATCTACAACAGCAACTTTCGATCCAGCTTCTCCGAGGGCATGACAAAATGCCTTTCCTATGCCAGAACCTCCCCCTGTGACTAAGCTCACCCTATTCTCTAGGGAAAATCTTTCTAAAATTGTTTTACTCATTGTTAACCTCCTCAATTGTTAGATACCACCAGATATCCTAATATTTTCTCCTGTAGTGAATGAAGAATCATCACTCATGAGATAAGAAACCGTTCCAGGAATTTCATCAATAGAACCATAGCGCCGTAAGGGAACTTCACTCACCATTTGAGCCGCTACTATATTCCTATCTTTACCATAGTATTGAGAATTTGCTGCAGCTTGTAAGTCAACTTGTCTGTCCCACATAAATCCAGGGCCCATGAATCCTGGGCTTATAGAATTTACCCGTATATTATAAGGAGCTAAATCTTTAGCTGCAGTTTGTGTAAGTCCCACAAGGGCAAATTTAGAAGCACCATATGCTGCCATGTTAACAGGTCCTCCCACTCCAGCCATCGAAGCAGTGTTGACAATCACCCCTCCATTTTGTTCTACCATAACAGCAGAAACAGCTCTAAGTACATGAAAGGCTCCAATAAGATTGATAGAAATAACTTGATGAAAGTCCTCTACAGGATAGGTGTGAATTTGGCTAAATGCCCCTTGTATTCCTGCGTTGTTAAAAAGCATGTCAATAGTTGTAAAGTCTTTTCGTATTGCCGTCACACACTCTTCAACTTCACTATAGTTCACCACATTGCATGTATACCCAATACAACGAACTCCTGTTACTTTTATCCTCTCAATTGCACTATCCATATCTTTAAGGTCGACAAGTGCAATATCTGCCCCCTCTTTAGCAAGGCGCAACGCTGTAGAAATACCAATTTCACCAGCACCTCCTGTAACGATACACATTTTATGTGCAAACCTTTTGTTTCCCATATTATGACCTCTTTATACGAACATTATAGTAATTAAAACTCAATAATAACCTTTAAGACACCCTCTTCACTTTTTTCAATTGTTTCTATTCCTTTTACGAATTCATCAAGAGATAGTCGGTGAGAGATAACATCAGAAACATCAATCTTTCCGTTTTCTAGCATTCTTACTGCTTGGATTGAATTCTTCACTGAAGTATAGCTACTTACAATATGAAGACCTTTTTCAAATATCTTAAAAGGAGGAAGGGTAATTGTTGCTTCTTTCTTAGGAACTGCAAACCACAATAACGTACCCCCTTTTCTCACTAGATCAAGCGATTTCTCCATTAAGAAAGGGACACCTGTAGCATCAATTACCATATCATAGTGTTCTGTTTGTATATTATTGATATTTGTTTCTGTGTAGGTAGCTCCACTTTTAGCAGCTAATGTTAATCGTCCTTTATTTGTATCAAGCTGAGTAACTTCACTTGCTCCTTGCGTAAGGACAGTTTTTAAAAGAAGGATTCCAATGGGACCCGCCCCCATTATGAGTATCTTATCAGATAGATGTACGTGAGCTTTTTGTACACCATGAAGAACACACGAGAGGGGTTCCATGAAAGCTCCTTGTGCAAAATCGAGCGAACCTATAGAAAAAGCAGCACTTTCTGGAACTACCACATATTCAGCAAATCCTCCAGGCCTTGTTACTCCAATGCCTTCCCACTGTTCACAAAAGTTTTGTCTGTTGTTGAAGCAGGCGCTACAGTTATTGCAGCTAATATTTGGCTCTACTGCCACATGGTCTAATAGCGCAAATCGTGTTACCCCTTCTCCTACAGCATCCACGATGCCAGCAAATTCATGCCCCGGAATAATAGGATATGATCCTAGATATTCACCTCTATAGATGTGGATGTCTGTCCCACAGATGCCGCTTGCTTTAACTTTAATCCGAATTTCTCCTTTTCCAACTTCTGGAATAGGAACTTCTTTTACTACTGCATGATGTGGTTTTTCCACAACTAGTGCTTTCATCATATTCATGAGAAATCCTCCTCAAAATGTGTTTGTATATCATATAATTCTGAAAATAAGGGCTTAAGAGCTTGATACATTTTTTTGTAGATAGAGAAATACTTTTTATACATTGTATGGTTATTCTCATCTGGCTCAATTATTTTACTCTCTAACTGTGTCATAGAAATAGCTACTTCAAGTGATGAATAATATTCACTTCCAACCATTGCACAAAGTGCTGCTCCAAATGAAGTAGCATTTTGATGATGGGGGTGAATTACCATAGGCATATTAAACACAGAAGCAATCAGTTCACAGAAGAACTCACTTTTTACTCCTCCACCTAATAGTGCGAAAGATTGAATAGGGAGGGACAGTTCATCATATACTTCTTTTATTTCATATAATCCAAATGCAACTCCTTCATAGAGTGAAAGGGCCATTTCATGAGCTGTTGTCGACATCGAGGCTCCCATAAAAGAACCTCTTGCAAATGCATCCCAGTGTGGAGTTCTTTCTCCCATAAAGAAAGGGAGTGCAAGGATATGTTTATTAAATGGAATCTTAGCTAATTCTCTTTCTATTTCCTTAAAACTTTTATTTGGAAGAAAATTATTTTTTGCCCATTCAAGAGAAGCTCCAGCACTTTGTACGGTCCCACATATATTCATATTCTTTCCATCTAGATCATAAAAATGTTGCATTCTCATCTTCTTGTCATCTATTACATTGTTGTGTAATTTTGATATCCAAGCAGAAGAACCTATAGAAAGATATGCGCTAGAATAATCTTTAAGAAGAGCTCCTCGAGTTGCCATTGCAGCATCTCCTCCCCCATAGCAGACAGGAATTCCAGAAGGTAAGTGTAATAACTTTGCACTTTCATCTGTGAGGTATCCTTCAATATCTGTAGAGCTGTGAATCGTGGGGAAAAGAGAAGAAGAGATCCCTACAGATGATAGGTACGAGGTGCCCCATCGTTTCTCCTTTATATCTAGAGCTCCTGTGAGGGAAGCATCTGATAAATCAGTAGTTCCGATGATTCCAGTGAGACGACTTCTAATATAATCTTTTGCATTTATTACAAACCGAGTTTTTCTAAAAGAGTTTGGTTTATTATTCTTTAACCAAAGGAGCTTTGGAAGAGAGAGAAATTCATCTATTCTGTTTCCTGTGAGCGCATACACTTCTTGTTGAGAATGAATGCTTTTAATAAAGGCTACTTCTTGGACACTACGGGTATCACAGTGGATTAATTCAGGGTATGTGGGTTCTCCTGTATCATCAACCGCTAACATCCCGTTCATATGACCACTTAAAGAGATGATATTGATAGAGTATTTTGAGAAATCTACTTCATTTACTATTTTTCTAGTCCCTATAACAGTAGATTCAAAGAAAGAGTGAGGATCTTGTTCAGCCCATCCAGGTCTATGGTAGAGTGTAGTGTATGGAACGCTTATCGATGAGACAATTTTCCCATCATAAGAAAAAAGAGCTGTTTTTACACTACTTGTCCCTACATCATAGACGAGGATAGTATCAATCATCCCTTTACCGCTCCACTTGTAAGGCCTTTTACTAATGCCTTTTGTGTCATCCATCCTAAGATAATTGCAGGAAGGACAGCGATGGTAGATGAAGCTGATAACTGAGCAACGAATTGTCCTTGTTGTTCTCTGAAACGAGACATGAACACTGGAAGAGTTGCGGTAGGATTCCCTGTTAAGTTAAATCCTAAGAAGAATTCATTCCAAATAAAGACTGCAACAAGAAGAGCTGCTGAGATAATTCCCGTTCGAGCGAGAGGCATAGCAATCTTTGTTAATTGTTGCCACTTAGTACACCCATCAAGTCCTGCTGCTTCAAAGATTTCATTAGGAAGATCTGAGAAGAATGAGTGAGTCATCCACACGATTATAGGGGTATGGAATCCAATATAGGCTGCCATAAGACCATAAGGCGTGTTGATTAAGTTAAGTTTTTGATACCAAGTAAATAGTGGTATTAATACAGCAACAGGGGGGAGTAAGATTGTGGTAATAAACCACAAATAAAATTTATTATTAGAGTCACGGTGTTTTAGCTTACCAAACACAATAGCAAAAGCTGCAGGAACTCCTAATAAAAGACTTCCTACTGTTCCTCCAATTACTTGTATTAACGAGTTTCTCAAGTATTGGTACATTGTAGGATCTCCCAATACTTTTCTATATGTCTCTAATGTTGGTTTGAAAAAGATACTAGGCATTACAGCCTGCTGTTCTGTTTTAAATCCTGATAAGAACATATAAAGAATAGGGAAAAAATAGAGAATTGCAATTGCATAGATTACTAATGCAAGGGCCCATTTTTGAATAAAGTGTTTTCTTTTTATTCGTTTTTGTACTTCAATGATACTTCTGTTTTCCATTTTATCTCCCCCTTAACTATATTTTTCGTTTCGTTTTACGATTGAACGATAGAGAAGATTGACGAGGATTAATGTAAGCACAACAGTCATCACCGCAAGGGCACTAGCTCGCCCAATGTTATTCGCACTAAACACCTGCATGTAGACTGCATAGGGGAGAGTGTATGAACGTGTTCCAGGTCCTCCTGCAGTAGTTACTAAAATTAGGCCAAATTCTTTAATCAAGAATACAAGTCCTAGCATAGCAGCTACTCTCATGTGGTTCATGATAAGAGGTAACTTGATTTTGAAAATTCCTTGTAACCAACCAACTCCATCAATTTTCATACTATCTACAAGATCTTGAGGGATTCCCTGTAATCCAGCTAATAGAACAAGAATAAAGAAAGGCATCCATTGCCATGTAAATAATACAATAATGATAGGGATAGGATAGTAGGAGACTAAGTCTATAGGGGTAAAGCCTAGAGATTTAGCGATTACTCCATACCAACCAAAAGTTGTGTTAAATATTGTTGTTTTCCAGATAACTCCACTTGCTGTGGACATCACGAAAAAAGGTCCTAACATAAGTGTTCTTGCAATGTTCACCCCAGGTATCTCATGGTCTAATAAAAGAGCGAGCATGAAACCTAAAATTGAACATAGCAATAGGGTAATACCAGTGATGAGGACTGTTTGCCATAAAATACTATAGAATTCTGGAATTTCTGTTAAAGATTCAATCTTTAAAAAATGCCAATAGTTTTGGATGTTATGAAATGTGCGTGGTATATCAGGACGCGACAAATTCCAGCGAAGAGTGGAAAATATGATTGTCAGCAAAAAAGGAATCTGCGTCATTACAGCGACTACCACAACAGCTGGAAGCAAAAATGCATAATCTGTATTTTTTTTTATCGTTTTCATGGTATTTCCATTTACGCTCATTAATAAGCGTACTCTAATTCGTTGGATGATGTGTCTCATCCAAGTAGGCGAAAATCTGCCTGACAAAAGTCAGACAGATTATAAAAATTCAATAGAATCTCATTTGTTTAGCGATAATTTCCATCAACAGCAACTTGTTCAAACACTGCTTGTGTTTTCTTGATTGCTTCGTCAAGAGTGATTTTATCAACTACATAGTCAGCTAAGTATTCAGTCATTTTTGTTCCTGCATCAGCAAATTCAGGAATTGCAATGTATTGAAGACCAACATAAGGAACAGGTTCTAAGGTTGGTTTTGTAAAGTCCATTCCTTCCAAAGTTTTAAGAGTCATTGTTGCATAAGGAGCTTTTGCATAGACAGGAAGTTCGTATGTGGATGATCTTGAAGCTGGAGGAGTAGAAGCACCGGTTGGGTCAAGTTCGATTGTCTTTTTGATATAATCTTTACTTGTTGCCCAGAGCATGAAGTCAAATGCTGCAGCTTTTTTAGCATCAGATGAATTTGGGTTGATTCCCATTGCCCAGTTCCATAACCATGCTGTATTAGCTTTAAGTTTTTGGGTAGGAGCCATTACATAACCGACTTTACCTTGAATCTTAGAATCAGCTGCTTCGAGAGGAGGAGCAATACTTGTTGCATCATAATAGATACCACAATTGCCGCTAGCCATGAGAGCAATACATTCATTGTATGTATAAGCTAAGATGTCTGTTTGGCCAGCTTCGCGTAAGATTTTTTTGTACATTGACCATGCAGCACGTTGTTCTGGAGTGTCTACAGTTGCATTCCAGTTCATGTCATAAAAACGTCCACCAAATGCATTAACCATGGTAACAAAAGGAGCGCCACTCATTCCCCAACCTGGAGCACCACGCATTGTCATTCCAACGATACCTTTTGCTGGATCATGAACTTTTTTAGCGAGTTCATAAATTTGATCCCAAGTTGGTTGTGCTGGCATTGTTAACCCTTTTTGTGCAAATAATTCTTTATTGTACATAATGAAAGAACTTTCACCATAGAAAGGGAGGGCATACGAAGCACCTTTGATAGCTAGAGAGTCAACCATTCCTTGGATTAAGTCTTTTCTGTCGTACCAAGTTTTTTTATCAGCGGCCATCTTGTTGAAATAAGGTTCAAGGTTTTCTAACCAGCCATTCTTTGCCCAAGTTTGAGCTTCGTAAGGGCCTATGTAGAAAATATCATACGTTGTTCCACCAGTTGAAGCTTCTGTTGTGAGTCTTTGACGTAAATCGTTTTCTGGAAGTACCGAAACGTTTACCGTGACATTTTCAGCTTTGTACTGTTCTTGAACCAGGCGACTCATTGCTTGAGAGATAGGGTTGTTAGCGAGTGCAATATTTACTGTTACAGGACCACCTTCCTCTTTAGCACCTGCAGCGAAAACATTTGCTGCACCTACAAATAGCGATACAATCATCAATAGAACTAATGCTTTTTTCATTTAGTTCCCTCCTTATTTTTGTCCGGTCAATCTGACCGAAGTATTCTAAAATTGTGTTATACAGATCCTCGTAATATGAACTGTGTAGGTATTCTCACTTCTTGAAATGCGTTTTCAAGGTGTTGTTTGTTTGCAAGAAGACGATCGAGAACTAATTTTCCAGCGACACGCCCCATTTCTTCTGGGTTTTGAGCAATAGCTGCTATTGCAGGGGTTGTCATAGTTAGCCAAAAAGAATCGTCAAAGGTAATAAAGGCAATGTCTTGTGGTACTTTTAGATTGGTTTCTTTAATACAACTAAAAACGCCAACTGTTGCTAAGTTATTTCCAGAAAAGATAGCAGTAATATTGTAGTTTGAAATAAGATCAAATGTATGATGGTACATAACACCATGCCTAAGTGAACGTTGAGAAACACTTTCATGGTTTCCAAATCGAATATAATTTGCATTAATACTAATTCCAGCATCAATCAAAGCTCTTCTATACCCGTTAAGTCTCTCTTTCATGGTAGAGTCATTCCTTGAACCAAGAAAGGCAATTTGTGTATGCCCTCTGTCTGTGAGAACTTTTACTGCATCGTATGAACCTTGTTCATTTGTTGCTAAGACTACATCTGTGTCATATCCTTCAGGTCGTCGATCTATAAATGTCACTGGGATTGGATTATTTGAAAGGAGAAATTGTAGATACGAACAGTCTTCTGAAGTGGGTGCTATTACGAGGGCATCAACTGCACCTGCAATTAGGTTTTTTATATTCTCGATTTCAGTCTCTTTTTGTTCCTTGCTATCCATAAGGATGAATCGATATCCCTCTTTAGCAAGCTGTGTTTCAAGCCCAAGGGCAATATCTTGGAAGAAAGAGTTTGATAAATCACTTACAACAAATCCAACAAGTTTGCTCTCTCCCTTTCGTAAGTTTCTTGCAAGGGGGTTAACATGGTAGTTGAGTTTTTTTACAGCATCTAAGACTTTTTGCTCTGTTTCAGGTCGTACTTTTTTTGTTCCATTAAGTACATACGAAACTGTTGCTATAGAGACTCCTGCTAAATGTGCGACCTCTTT
>CAYZUR010000058.1:0-8484 GCA_964481535.1 uncultured Spirochaetaceae bacterium
GCCTTGAGTCGAATGCATCTCTAAGACCATCTCCAACAAAGTAGATAGCTAAGACTAATAAGAGAATTACTATGCCAGGTGGAATCCAGATCCAAGGCATATCGCGTAGGACAAGGAGCTTTTGGGCATCCATTAACATATTCCCCCAACTCGGTGTTGGCTGTTGCACTCCGACTCCTAGGAAAGAGAGGGACGCTTCCATTAAAATTGCTTGAGCTGTCCCTATGGTGATTTGTACCATAATAGGGGCTAAGATATTTGGAAGAATATGTTTGAGAATAATCTTTATATTCTTTGATCCAACAGCATGGGAGGCTAAAATATAATCGAGTTCTTTTACTCTCAACACTTCTGCCCTCACAAGACGCGCTGTACTTGTCCAACTTACAAACCCGATAGCAAGAATAACTATCCAAATAGAGGGATCCATAATTGTAGAAATCGATATCAACAAGAACAGAACTGGAAAGGAGATGACAATATCGACAATCCTCATAAACACCGCATCTATTATCTTTCCATAATACCCACTGATAAGTCCCACAAACGTCCCTATAAGGGTCGATATCGAAACTGCAAGGAGAGCTACCATCATCGTAACTCTTGCTCCATAGACTAATCTCGAAAATACATCTCGTCCAAGGCTATCAGTTCCTAAAAGATGATCAGATGAGGGGGATGCATATTTATTATATACATTCTGCCCTTCAACAAAGAAAAACTCTGAAGGTTCATGAGGAGCAATAAACGGAGCAAAGATTGCTACCACTACAAAGAAGATGGTAATAAAGCCACCTATAACAGCAAGTTTATTACGTTTAAATCTTCTAATTGCAAAATCGTAAAAGCTATTTTTTTTAATCACATGCATCCCTTTAATTAGTTTCTTATTCTTGGATCGACGACAGCATAGAGAATGTCACTCGTTAGATTCCCTAGTAGCACAAGGGTAGCTGTTATCAGGTTTAAAGCCATAATAATTCCATATTCCCTATCTTGAATTGCTTTAATTCCTAGTTGCCCCATTCCTGGCCAGTTAAAGATACTCTCTGTGATATAAGCGCCACTAAATAAGAAAGGAATTGAGAGGCCAAATATGGTGACCACTGGAATAAGGGCATTTCGAAATGCATGCTTATACAGAATTACCTTATTTTTTAATCCTTTTGCTTTAGCAGTTCTAATATAATCTTCTTTTAACACGTCTAGCATGTTAGAACGGGTAAAACGGGATACTGATGCAATATTTCCAAGTGATAGTACAACAGCTGGAAGGATGAGGTGATGAAGAACATCACTAAAGTGGGCAAACCCAACATACCCTGCCCTCATGTTGACCATTCCACCCGATGGAAAAATTCCAAGAATCAAGGCAAAGAAATAGATAACTAAGAGGCCAAAGAAGAAGGAGGGAATAGCAACTCCCACCAACGATAAAAAGGTAAGTGAGTAATCGAGTTTTGTATTCTTCTTTACTGCTGCAACTACTCCCACAGGGATACCAACAATAAAGGATAAGACAAAAGCACTAAGGGTGAGGATCACAGTATTAGGAAGTCGCTCTAAGATGAGACCACTTATAGAGTGGTTTCCACTATACGTATAGCCAAAGTTCCCTTTTACCACTTCTTGAAGCCACTTCACATATTGAATATGGATAGGATCATTTAATCCAAGGGCATCTCGTGATGCTTCCAGATCTTCCATACTAATTGATGGGTTTACGAAGTTTGCTAAAGGATCTCCAGGAGACAATTTCATAATACCAAAAGAGAGAATGGTAATACCAAGAATAACAGGGAGGGAAAGCAATAATCGTTTTGAAATATATTTAAGCATTACCGTAATCTCCTAAGAAATGGATAAGAACGAGTTCAGTTTGTCGCTTACTGAGAAACTTAGCCCCATCTTTCGTAACAAGCACATTATCTTCACAAATAATGGCAGGACCTTCTTCATAGAGAATAGTAGGTTCAATTGCAAACACCATCCCCTCTTCTATCTTTCCAAGGGCATCTTTACTATATTTTTTCTTATTAGGGCCAAGTATCACCCCGCCATCATGAACTGCCCTTCCAACTTGGTGTCCAACAGCATGGAATATATTTTGATACCCACAGGAAAGAATATGTTCTCGTGCTACGTTATCTACATCCATCCCGATTGCACCAGGAATTAGGGCTGCAACTGCTTTATTTATTGCTTCATAAATTGTTTCAAAGGCTCGTTGCATCTCTTTTGAAGGTGCTGTTTCTCCCTTCTTAAGGACATAACATGTTCTTGCTATATCACTCGTGTAGCCCATGTAGGAGACTGAGAAATCAAATATAAGATAATCTCCCTCCCTAATTCGTGATTCCCCGGGTCCTCGGTGAGCTATGTGGTGTCGCATTACTATGGGGGGAGAGAGGGTTCCACTAATACCATTTACAACATTTCGTTTAATCATCCCTTCAATAAAGATATTTCCAATCTCTATTTCACTCATCCCAATTTTCACACTCTTAAATACTTCATCATATATTTCTAATGTGATATCAATTGCTTTTTGGATGTAGGCAATCTCTTGAGGTGATTTTATACTTCTAATCTTCTGTAAAAATGATTCACTCGACTCAATACATTCATTGTAAGGGGAACCTAGCATCTTCATCAATTTTCGATAACTACCTACGGTGAGTCCATCGCTAAGGGGATTATCTTTTGAATAATTAATAGCTATTCTTTTAGGGTTTATTTGATTAATTACTTCTTGTAGTTTTACCTCTGCATCATTTTTAGCATAGGTAATGACTCTATCAAAGAGATTACTTTCTATTACATCTTGAGCATCGATGCTACTTGTAATGCCAATAGTCTCATCCTTTGTAATGATTAAGATAGCATCTCCAACAATCGATAATCCAAATAACAGTGGCATCGACGGGTCACTCCCTTCTTTAGTCTTTATGAGATAGCAATCAATTCCTGCTTCTTTAAGGTAGTGTTTTACTTGATTAATCTTTTCTTTGTGTAAGATGTGTGTTTCATTCATTTCGTTCTCCTCATATGGTGTAACATATGGCTAAAAAGTGCTGCCCCTTGTATGACAGAATTTCTATCAATTCTTTCATCTACTTGATGGACTAATGTTAAGACGGTGTGAAAATCAATAATTTTGTTAATTGGTGAAAATCCATAGACATCACATCCTAATTGTCCTAAAAATCTTCCATCAGTACGTCCAAGGGCAAATACTGGCAATAAAGTACCCCCTTCAAAGAATTGAGTAAAATGCTCATTTGCAGCTTCATACAAAGGGGTGTCTAAACTTGAAATAAAGCCCGGAAGAAAGTCAACAATTTCATACTCTGCACTAAGACCTTCAAACAAGGAGGAGAGTATACTCTTCGCATCTTCTTTTGTCTTTCCTGGAAGTAGCTGAATTGCAAAATTAAACTCAATATTGTAAGGAAGTACATTCACTTGTTTTCCTATATCATAGGAGTTGAGAATGAATGCATTATGAGAGTTATAGTGTGTGAAATGAGAAAGGAATGTATCGTGTATTGGCTCTTTCACTAGAGCATTAAACATGATTGAAACAGGATTCTCTTCCTCTTCAAATTGATACGAGCTCATTCGATCAAGAAGGGTGGTAAAGATATCGACTGCTTTATTCTCTGATTTAAATGAAGAAGGGCCTGAATCCCCTTTTATCTTCACCTTAACATCACACCTCCCCTTCTCTCCCATGGTAATAAGGGAGTAGCCTTCATCTCCATTTTCAATATAAAAGCCACCACCCTCATTAATAACAGAACCATTTTTAAATTCATCTTTATATAGATGAGCAACATGGCGCATCCCATAATTACTCCCCTTCTCTTCATCGCTTGTTGCAACAAAATAGAGGGGGCAATCTAGGGAGGATTCATCAACAGAAAGAAATGCTATGAGCTGCATCACGGTGAGGTGTTTTGTATCAACAGTGCCACGTCCATAGATAATAGAATCTACTTCAACAGCATCAAATGGGGGATGAGTCCAATCCTGTCCATCGACAGAGACAACATCGAGATGGCTAATGAGAATAATAGGAGGAAGAGAATTCTTTGGCCCTTTTAGTGCAATAATGTTCTCTCTCTTCTCTGCTTTTTTTATTATTTCATACTCTACATTGTTAGAATCAAATATTGATGCAATATAGGCACATAATAGATGCTCATCACCTGGAGGATTTGTTGTATTTATTCTAATCATCCGTTTGAATATGGAGATAATTTCTTCATTACTGTACATAATTATTTAGTCCTACTGATGTAATATAGTTCGAGTTGTCTATTACTCAGAATTCGAGCTTTCCCCTCTGTAATAACAATATTTTCTTCAACAATGAAGGAGGGTTTATCGGGAGGTTGTATTACTGTGGGTTCAATTGCATAGACTTCATTCTTTTTCACTTCACCTAACACTGCTGGACGACGCTCATTATAAAAGCTTAATACTGTCCCCCCATCATGCACTTGTTGCCCTAATTGATGCCCACTTGCGTGAGGTATTGTGGGGTATCCTGCGTTTTCTATAATAGATCTTCCTATCGTATCTACTTCCCATCCTTTCATACCGACTGTAATATGTTCTATTATTGCACTGACGGCTTTTATTGTTGTATCAAAAGCTCGTAGAGTTTCTTTGTCTGCTTCAGTTTTCCCTTTCTTTAAGGCATAAAAACTACGAGCTATATCAGAGCAATAATTATTATACTTTACAGAGAAGTCAATAATTACAATATCTCCTTCTTGAAGAATATTATTATTATTAGGTTTTCTGTGAGCAAGGCCACATCGGGTGATACAAATGAGGGGATATGAGTACGGTTCATCGAATGCATTAATTACCCCTTCTTCTTTCATAAGAGGGATAAATAATTCACCAATTTCTGTTTCACTCATTCCAATAGCAATCTGTTCTCTTACTTTATCATAAATGGCACAGGTCTTTTGTACTGCTATTTCAATTTGCTCAATTTCATAATTACTTTTAATTGCTCTTGCTTCACTTATAAAAAGATCAGATGAACACTCGATGCTTTCTAGAAGCTCACTAGTCACCATATCTTCAAGCATCATGTACTGACCAACAGTGAGGCCATCAATAAGATAATCGTCTTCACTAATATTGAGGGCAAGTTTTTTTATAGAAAGAGAGGTAAAGAGAGAAATAAAGTCAACTGAAAAATCATCCTCTACAGTGATTACGTGAAAAATTCCAAACTCTTCATACATAGGAGCATCGGTTTTTCCTGTGATAACATAATGTATTCCATCTGAACGAAAGAAGAATGCTGTTTGAGCGACAACATGTACGGGTAAAAGAAGAGGAAGGACGACATCACTATCTTCACGAGAGAGAATGAGATAGGTATCTATCCCCTCTTTTTGTAAAAAGTGGGTAAGTTGTTCAATTTTTTCTACTTTCATCTCTCTTCTCCTTTCAAAAAATCTGTTACTAATTCATATAGCACGTTATAGCAAAAATTAACACTTTCCACACTAATTTTTTCATCAAGGCCATGTATTAAAGGGAGAATTTCAGTAAAAGGCTCACTTTTCAATAAGGGGGCAAATCCAAAGACTTCACACCCAAGTGGGTGTAGATATTTTCCATCATTAGACCCAGGTGTAATAAATGGCAGAATTGATGTGATACTATTATCTACTTTTTTAAGGGAACTGAGCATAAGATCTTCCATCTTTTTTGTCCCCATTGATTCATAGCCTTGTGAATAAGATAAATATTCAGTAACTACAGGGAATTCTTCCAAGGCTTTTTCTATTTTTTGTTCAAATTGTTCTTTAGAAATATGGGGTAAGAGTCGACAATCAAAATCAGCATATGATCTGAAATCCTTCTCCACCTTATCATTTCTTGCGCCTCCATGAATAATAGTCGCTGTAATCATACTTGTACTCATCGTATCAATAAGGTTTTTTGTTTTTTTGTCTTCTACCAATTCAAAGACTTTAGCAAGTGCGTCACTTGTAGGTGAAGATAGTTCATCAATAGTAAGATTTTGCAGTGTGTTGATAACTTTTACTAATACAGCTTCATGAAATAGGTCTGGGAAATAGGGGTTAAAGTCTTTCGCCTGTTTTACTTTCACTCTCACTCTTGCTACCGATTTTTGTCCACTTTCATAGACGTAATGACACCTAGCTAATTCATCAAATATAGCAAAACCTCCCCCTTCATTGATTACTGTTTTATTACTTAACTTCTCACTCATCCCCTCTTCTTGTAAAAGACGAGGAAGTCCAAAAGCAGAACCTTTTTCTTCATCAGCGCTAAAGACAAAGGTAATCCCTTTTTTAAGAGTATGTTCAATCGGAGCAAGATGTTGAATAAGAGTAAGGGCAGAGGCTGTGAAATATTTCATATCAAGGGCCCCTCTTCCAATGAGAAAGCCATCAATTATTTCAGCTGCAAAAGGATCAACGGTCCAATCTTCTTTATTCGCAAGAACAACATCGAGGTGGCTTAAGATAATAAGATTGTGGTGAGTATTTGGGCCAATATCTACAACAATATTTCCACGAGTTTCTTCATAAATATATGTTGTGTAATTAACATTAAGTGAATCACAGAATTTTTGTATATATTCGACAGCAATGATTTCATTTCCAGGAGGGTTTTGAGTATCAAGGCGTATAAGATCTTGTAAAATAGAAATTGTATCTTTCATTGGTAAACGCTCCTACATAGAGATGTGTTTGTACAGCAGATATCTGCTGCACAAACACTCATAGTGAGTATCTTATTTCAAGAACCAGAGGTGAGAATTTAAGGTATAGCCACGAGTATCAGGGGTGAGACCTCCGATATTATTTCCAGCTACAATCGTTTCATTCTTTCCAGCATAGGTAAACCATGGAAGGTCTTCAGTAATTTGTTCAGAAATTTGATTTAAAATTGCATTTCTCTTTGCTTGGTCTGTAGTAATTGCTTGCTCGGCAAACCATTTTTGGACATTTTTATTATCGTAATGATAGAAGTTCCAGAATGGATCATCAACAAAGTATTGAGCATATTCATTAGCATCTGATTCTTGAGCGAATCCTAAGAGGTATGCATCAAATGCTGCATCACTTGCTGAAGAAGCTTTGTCAAAATTAGAAGAATTAGCTAAGTTACCATCTTTGTCACTCTTTCTAAGTAACACGTCGATAAGAGCACCAAAGTCTACAAGTTTAAGATTTAAATCTACTCCAGCCATTTTCCACTGTTCTTTGAGAATAGATGCTTGAGGAGCACTACTTTCAGCATAGAAGAGTTCAATCTTTAATGGTTCGCCATTCTTTTCATAGATTTTAGTTGAAGCATTCATCTTGAATCCAACACCTTCAATCATGCTTTTTGCTTTTGCTACATTATAATTGTAAGGATTGTCATTAGCAGAGTCTGCAGGAGAACCTTTTGGGAATATTGAGTCATGAGGATATCCTGTTACTCCATATGCGCCGCTTACTAAGGCATCTTTGTTTGTTGCATAAGCAAGAGCTTGTCGGATAGATTTATTAAAGATAGGTCTGTCCCCTTTAGTATCTACAGCTCTTCCAGGTCCTGTTAAGAACCCAACATAATCAACACTTAGCATTGGATAGGTGTAAAGGGTAACATCCGGATTGTCTTTAAATGTGTTATATCCCTCTTCTTCCACTTCAAGCATGTCGATTTCACCACTCTGTAATTGAGTAGTAAGGGCAACAAGTTCACCAAATTTGATAATTACTGTGTCAACTTTTGGTTCACCTTTGTAATAATCAGGATTCTTTGTTAACGTAATTGAGTTTCCAACTTTCCACTCTTTTAATACAAATGCACCTGTTCCTATTGGAGCAGCATTGAAAGGTGCTTTTTCTAATTCTGCGATGTTAATGTTTTTAATGTGGTGTTGGGGGAGAATTTGGAAATAAAGACCTGGGAGGAAGGTTGCACTTGGGCTCTTTATTTTTACCGTAACTGTCATTTTATCTGAGCTCAAAGTAATTCCACTAAATGAACCATTTGGATTTTCTTTGTAAGCTTCAACACCAACAATATCACTTACACGGTCAATTCCACCAGCATAATCTGGGTGAGCGAGCATTTTGAAGGTAGCAACTACATCATCACCATCAAAAGCTTCACCATCATGCCATTTCACGTTTTTCACTAAATTAAACGTATAGGTGACTTGATCAGCGGCAATTGAGAATGAAGAGACGAGTCCTCCAACAATAATTCCTTTTTCATTAGGTTCCACAAAGTTGTCAAAGATCATATTGGTAACAATTGAATCTTGACGAGATGGGAAAAAGAGTGGATTTAGAGTTCTTGGAGCGCTGTTACTTCCTACAATGATAGGACCCGCAGCTTTTGGAGCACTTTCACTCTTACCTGCAGCAAACACTGAAGTAGTAGCAAAAAGTACAATTAGTAAGAGCAAGAAAACATTGCGTTTTT
>CAYZUR010000059.1:0-8465 GCA_964481535.1 uncultured Spirochaetaceae bacterium
AATAAATATACAACAATAAAAACCAAAAAAATAACCCCAAAAGTTACTCTACAAAACACGTCTTATCATAAGGAGGAGTGCTTATCATTATTGGTCTGAGTCTGTTTCTTCTTGGAACAGATATTAGCATTATTCCTTTTGGTCAGGCGGTAGGCTCATCCTTAGTAAATAAGAGAAATACAAAACTAATGGTAGGATCTGGTATCATTGTTGGCATTGTTATCACTGTTGCAGAACCTCAAGTTCAAATTCTTGCCCGCCAAGTTACCCTTTTTAATGAATCAATTTCCCACTTCTCTCTTATCTTTGCAATAAGCATTGGTGTTGGTCTTTTTGTAGCTGGTGCACTATTGAGAATACTGTTACACTTTTCTTATCGTTGGACAGTTATTATTGGATACGCAATCATTGCCATTATTGCCTTCTTTGCTGACTCTTTTTATATCCCTATTGCTTTTGATGCAGGAGGGGCAACTACAGGCCCTATGACTGTTCCATTTATTATTGCACTCGGTATCGGTATCTCTAATGTAAGAAGAGATGAAAAGAGTGAAGAGAATAGTTTTGGCCTAGTGGGGATTGCTTCCATTGGCCCTATAGTAGCTATTTTACTAATGGCATTTTTGTCAGATGGGAATAATGAGATTGTAGGGAGTCAAACTAATAATAGTGCAGCATTTGCACTCGGACCTCTTTTTCTTTCATCAACGATAGAAGTTCTTCAAGCAATGGCTCCGTTAGCTGTACTCTTTATTCTTTTTCATTTCACCCTTCTTCATCTAAAGCGACGCCAAATTATTAGAAGCATAGAAGGAATTATCTACACAGCTGTTGGACTAATTATATTCCTTGTTGGTGTCAATGGCGCCCTTATGCCGATAGGAAGTGCTTTAGGAGCGTCTCTGGGAACTTTCTCCCCTTCTTTTATCCTCATCCCTATAGGATTCATCTTTGGTGCAGTGATTGTCCTTGCAGAACCTGCTGTGTGGGTATTAACAGAGCAAGTGAGGGAAGTCTCTCGAGGAACCATTTCACAAAGAATTGTTCTTGTCTTTTTCTCGCTTGGTGTCTCTCTTGCTGTTGCCCTTGCTATGATGAGAATTGTCTATTCTATTCCCCTCACCTACATTCTTCTCCCTGGATATGCTATAGCCCTTGCTCTCTCATTTTTCTCTCCCCCTTTGTTTACCGCTATTGCATTTGATTCAGGTGGAGTTGCTTCAGGTCCATTGTCGAGTTCATTCTTACTTGCTTTTGCTTTAGGAATTTCACAAGCAATGGGAGGTAATCCTTTTTTAGATGGGTTTGGAATTGTAGCCCTTGTAGCTATGACACCTTTAATCACCATTCAAATATTAGGCATATTTTTTAAACAAAAGACAAAAAAGAGTGTAGGATATAATCAACCAAAGGAGAAATCATAATGACACGAGCATTTGATACGATCTACCTTCATGGAAAACTCTTAGTAAGCATTGTTCAAAGAAAATTGGGAAATGCTCTCGTAACTACTACAAAAGAAGCTGGAGCAAGAGGTGGGACAATTCTCCTAGGTAAAGGGGTTGCAGATAACGCTATCTTACATGCCCTCGGACTTGGTGATAGTGATAAAGATATTGTATTTACTCTTCTTAAAGAACAAGAAGTACTCCCTGTAACAGAAGCTCTTTCTCACTTTAGAGAAAAAAAGCGTCTCAGCTCAGGTATTGCAATGCTTATTGATGTTCCAGATATGTTAAGCCACTTCACCGATGGAGAAAAAGGAGAAACTAAAATGAAAGAGACTAATACTACCAATAAAGGGTCAAATACTCTCATTGTATCTATCGTGAACAAAGGGTTTGCAGATGAAATAATGGATGCAGTGAGAAAAGAGGGAGCTACAGGAGGAACCATCATTTATGGAAGTGGTACTGGTAAAGAAGAAGATGTAAAATTCTTTGGTGTCCAAATTGTCCCTGAAAAAGAACTTCTTCTTGTTGTAGTAGAAAAACGTAAAGCTCAACATATTCTTAAGACAATTCAGAGTATCCCGTCCCTGGCAGAACCAGGTACTGGTATTGCATTTTGTATTGATGTAGAAGCATTCATGACTCTTGGAGGGAAACTACCGGAATAATCTAAAAAGAATTACATTACTCACTTATCCTCACTCTTTTATAAAAGAGTGAGTTCTTGGCTCTTCTTCCACACCTTTTCCATTAAAACCGGATCAAGAGCATGCTTAGCAGGCTTTTCTTCTATTGTGAGGTTAAAGAATTTCCCACTTATATCTTTTACTTCATCATCAGCTATAAGATAATGAATTGCTCTAGCTGACCGCTCTGGATCTTTCAAAAATAGTGATAAAAAGTACTTCGAATAGAGTCTATATACGAAGGTATTTTCACTTCCAATATTGCTTTTCACTTCCCCTGGATGCATAGAGTTTATTGTTACCCCTGTTCCTGTCAGTTCTTGGGCAAACTTCCTCATAGTAAGAATTTGGGCTGTTTTAGCTGCACCATACCCTGTTAATCCTGTATAAAGGTGCCGTTTCCATTCTAAATCCTCTATATGCACTGTTGAAAACCTGTGCCCTTCTGAGTTAATAGTGAGAATTCGAGAGGGAACAGAAGAGATCATTTTTTCTTTCAAGAGGGAAATAAGTAAGAAAGGAGAGAGATGATTTACATGAAAAGTAGTTTCAATTCCAACATCGGTAAATGTTCTTCTCTGTAAAAAGGTTCCTGCATTGAGGATAAGTACATCAATAGTTGAATATCTACTAATGATCTGTTTTGCCACACGGTGAACATCTTCAAATGCAGAGAAATCTGCAATAAGTAGGTCGCACTGCGTGTGATACTTTTCCTCAATTTCTTTTTTTACTCTTTCCCCTTTCTCCTTATTACGAACAATCATGACTAGGTGTGCTCCAAAAGCTGCAAGACGGTGAGAAGTCACATACCCAATTCCTGATGTAGTGCCTGTAATAACGCACACTTTATCTTTCAAGGAAGCTTCACTTACTTTTTGAGGGGCCATTGAATTTTGAATAAATTTTAATTCATCTGGAAATGTAATACTCATATGCTTAACCGAAAAACTTATGCATGAACCAGCGATAGAGTTTCCTGTATCCTGGGATATTGTTGTTTATATCACCCCAAAGGTCGTAGTAATCACGCTGTACAGTGATGAGGCCCTCTTCATTAATCGTGAGCCTAGAGGCTCCATACATAGGAGTACTTGGGAATACTCTAAACATCATCGTCATCTTCCACTCTAAAAATGCACCCTCATCATCACGAGTGACAACAGAGAGATCCATTCGTAATTCCTTACATCGACCAGCAAGACGATCACACATCTTCACAAACTCACTCTTTCCTTCAATTCGTTGAATGGAATCATGGAATACAAGATCTTCATGATAATATGGAAAGAGATGAGACCAATCTGGTTTGCCATGTGTATTATATGTTTTAGACCATAATTCTTTTATAGCATCTACATTTAATGGAATATTATCAGGTGTTGTTTCGCTCATAAGAACCTACTTATTTTTAATTAGGTAACATTAGCATAACAAGATGAGTCGAACAAGGAATAATTCTTACATAAACCACCTTTCTAATATTTTGCTCAACTCTTTTAGGATGTGTTTATCAAATAAGAGGATATTATGAAGATCATAATAATGCGAAATATATTCATCATCAGAGATAAGAAGGGGAACACACCAAAATAACAGAAAAGTTGCTATTGCGTTAAGATTATCACTACGATAGATTACAGAAAACCTTTTATGTGTGTGTTTAATTTTCATTACTACCAACATTTTTATTAAAAGATAGTCTAACTATTCTTTTTAATTATGTTTATAATAACAAATTATACAATATTACGCATAAACACTTTTTTATATTATTTCTGACTTGAAATCAAATTATGTAATATATATACTCTATATATGAAAGTAACAGGAAAAACAATTATAGTCTTTTTTGTATTGATTATCGGGTCTCTATTAGCTACTATTTACATTGTCCCATACACTGAATATGGTGCATTAGCGACTGTTATAGTTATGACTATCTTTACATCTCTTATTAGCTTTATATTCAGCGTAATTACCAAAGATTATTCATGGACTGATCGGCTATGGAGTACGACTCCAGTAGCGTACGCGTGGATGTATGCATATGTGGGAGGCTTTAATGTATTGGTCACTGTAGCTGCCCTCCTTGTTACAATATGGGGTTCTCGCCTTACATTCAACTTTGCAAGAAGAGACGGGTATATTGGAGGGGAAGATTATCGATGGAAAATTCTTCATAGACATATTAAGCATCCAGGAGGATGGATGCTCTTTAATCTGCTTTTTATCGCTCTTTACCAACAAATGCTATTTGTCTGCTTCACTCTGCCCCTCTTTTTCATGAGTACTCAGATTCAAGCATCTCTTTCTCTCACTTCCCTTATTGCAATTCTCTTCTTCTTCTCATTTCTCACCATCGAAACTATTGCAGATCAGCAACAATATATGTTCCAACAATCAAAATATGGATTATTACCTCAAAAAGATCATTACAAAGAAGATTATGAAAAAGGATTTAGAACTACAGGATTATTCTCCTTCTCACGGCACCCAAACTATCTAGGAGAATTAGGAGTGTGGTGGAGTATGTATCTATTAGGAGCTTCTCGTGTCGGAACTTTACTCAACTGGACTATATTTGGTCCTATAATGCTTACTATTCTTTTTATGGGCTCAACATGGTTTACTGAAATTATTACAAGCAAGAAATACCCACAGTATGCACGCTACAAGAAAGAAGTCTGGCCAATAGTTCCTAAATTTAAGCGATAGAATAGAAGAACTAGAAATGTATGTGTGGAAATAAAAAAAGCAGTATCTGCTTTATTTATTTCTCCATTATACAAATGCCCCGTAGATAACACCTGCAAGAGTCGAGAAGACTACTACTAATGCAACGTAGGTTGCGGTCTTTTTAATCCCAAGTACACTGCCTATGATAAGCATACTAGGAAGAGAAAGACTTGGACCTGCTAAAAGGAGTGCTAAGGCTGGACCTTCTCCCATACCAGAACCTAATAAACCCTGCACAATCGGTATTTCAGTAAGAGTGGCAAAATACATAAAAGCACCAGAAATTGAAGCAAAGAAGTTTGCGAAGAGAGAATTCCCTCCAACTAAAAAAGCAACCCATTGCGATGGAATTAACGCATCGTGTCCCGGCCTTCCTAATAAAAAGCCTGCAACAAGAACCCCAATAAACAGTAGAGGAAGAATCTGGAGTGCAAAATCTCTTGTAGCAACTGTCCATTCAATTATTTCATCTTTACGAAACCACTTAAAAAGTGAGAATAGGAGGAGTGCGAGAAAGCCTCCTGTAATAAAGTACTTTGCGTTAAAGATCGTATCCCATACAACAGAAGCACCAAGAGAGGGAGCCCAGTTAATAAATATGAGAATACCTATCATTGATGCCATAAAGAGTATTGTCTGAAATAGTGATCTCTCATCATCATCTCCAATATCTATAAACAATCGTTCATCACTCAATCTCTCTTCATCTTCACCTTGGAAAAGAAACTGCATGATGAGGCCAATGATAAAAGCAAAAAGGATGGAAAACCCCATTCGAGCAATACCTAATTTCCATCCAAATACTTTATAACTAAGAATAATTGCAAGAATATTAATAGCAGGCCCAGAATACAAGAAAGCTATCGCAGGTCCCAAGCCTGCCCCTTTTTTATAGATTCCTTTAAATAGAGGAAGAACTGTACACGAGCAGACAGCGAGAATCGCACCAGATACTGAAGCAACAGAATAAGCAACTATTCTATTTGCTTTTGGTCCAAGGTACTTAATAACAGATTGTTGATTTAAAAAAACTACAATAGCACCCGCAATAAAAAGGGCTGGAACAACACACAACAAAACATGTTCATGTGCATAATCGCTGAGCATAAAAAATGCTTCTTGAATTGCTCCACTTACTCGAGGATGAGTAAATGGAATAAAAAATATTGCAACAAAGATAGCAACAACACCCAACAACTTTTTGTTTGGAGAAAAGTCATTTATTTTCATACCTCTCTCCTATTCAACATGACGTTAATAAAGACATAGGAAGCACCATTAATTCGTATAGAAATTAATTTCATCATTTCACTTACCCAATAAGTTTGAGAATTTGATCTTTGCTTAATAGCTTCCCCACACTCTTTACTACCCCATCGATAGCAAGAGCTGGTGTCATCATCACCCCCATATCCATAATCTCATCCATTTGGGTTATTTTTTCTACCGTTGCATCTATATTCCCTTCAGCGATAGCTTCTTTTGCATTAGCTTCAAGAGCTTTACATTTGGGGCAGCCTGATCCTAGTATTTGAATTATCATAATATGATCTCCTATAGTTTCCATTATTGGAAACTATAGGCCTAATGTCAATGGAAGTGAGTGTAAAAAGAGGATGTTTTCCAAAAAAATTTCATACATAGAATCTATATAATAAAGATAAGAGTATACTTCACTTCCTGAAAGAATAGGCTCTGTCCTAGTTGAACAAAGCCTATCAGTTGAGATTAGTAATGATTTGGTTATTTCTAAAATGGATTAAGCATTGCTTTAGGAGAGAGAATTCTATCTAAGTCTTCTTTTGACAAGAATTTTTCTTCCAATACAATATTATATACTGATCCATTTGTTTTTAATGCTTTCTTTGCGATTTCAGAGCACTTCTCATAGCCTAGGACAGGAACAAGGGCTGTTACTAAACCGATACTATTTTGCACCATCTCTCGGCATCTCTCTTTATTAGCTGTAATGCCAACGATGCATCTTTCTGTGAGAATCTTTAGCACATTGGTAAGTCTTTGAATGGAGGTAAAGAGCTTGAAGGCAATGAGTGGTTCCATAACGTTCAGTTCTAACTGACCAGCTTCTGCAGCGAGCGTTATCGCTAAATCATTTCCGATTACATCAAAAGCAACCTGATTCACGACTTCTGGAATAACAGGGTTTACTTTGCCTGGCATAATTGAAGATCCTGGTTGCATAGGAGGAAGGTTAATTTCATTAATCCCTGCTCTTGGGCCTGAAGAAAGCAATCGTAAGTCATTACAAATCTTAGATACTTTTGCAGCAATACGCTTGAGGACTCCAGATAATTCAATAAATGAACCTGAATCTTGCGTTGCTTTTATGAGGTTACGAGATGGAATGAGTGGTAGCTTAGTAATATGAGCTAAATACCTAGTAACTACTTCTGCATACCCAGCAGGAGCATTTAATCCAGTTCCAATTGCAGTTGCTCCCATGTTAATTTCATACATAATAGTTTGAGCAATACGCAATCGTTCAATATCTTCCCCTACTGTCACAGCCCACGCAATAAACTCTTGCCCGAGAGTCATAGGGATTGCATCTTGTAACTGAGTTCTTCCCATTTTGATAACATCATGGAACTCTAACCCTTTTGCTTCAAGAGCATCTTTGAAGTTTTCTAGCTCTTTGAATAGCCCCTCTAGCATCCATGCAGCTGTCATTCTAATTGATGTTGGATACACATCGTTTGTTGACTGAGAAAGATTTACATGATTATTAGGATGAACCACATTGTAGTCACCTTTCTTCTTTCCTAATTTCTCTAATGCAATATTAGCAATTACTTCATTAGCATTCATGTTTGTAGAAGTGCCTGCACCCCCCTGAATTGCATCAACTGGAAACTGATTAAGATACTTACCAGCGATTATCTCATCGCAAGCTTCAATAATAGCATTACCTATAGTTGAGTCAAGAATGTTATATTCCATGTTTGCAAGAGCCGTAGCCTTTTTAATATATCCTAGCGATTGTATTAAATAAGGAAAATGAGAGATAGGAATATGCGAAACTACAAAATTCTCCATCGCCCTCACTGTCTGTACGCCATAATAGGCTTCAAGGGGAACCTTTTTATCCCCCAAAAGATCATGTTCACTTCTATACTTATCCATTGTATTCACCTCCCTGTGGTGACTATTATAGTATAGCGCATATGTAGTGAATTTATAATCCCAAGCATATGCAATATAACTTATATACTAAGTTTTTTCCTAATATATGACTGATATGATTAAATTTTATAAAATAAGTTGATGATATGCTCAATATATTAAGACAAAACACAACTAACACTTTTCCATGCAGATAAAAGAGAGATTGTATGTGGAATTTATTCAACCCTATATCGTGAAACTTTTTATACATTTTGATGGCTCTTTGGTAGTAGCACAGTCTAAATAGATTTCTCTACGAACTTCACGAGTTGTTTTACGAGTAGTGTGGTAATAAGAAGATATCATAAAATGATAATAATTTTCTCTATAAGTTTCTTTTAAAAAATAAAAAACCGTCTTTTGCACAGAGTTGGTGGAAACAGCAAAATAAGCGTTAATTTGA
>CAYZUR010000060.1:0-8398 GCA_964481535.1 uncultured Spirochaetaceae bacterium
GAGAATGGAAGAAGGTGCTAAAATAATAAAAGATGTTATTTTAAAATCTGGCGTTCTTATCTCCTCTTTTTCAACTATTGCAGATGTTGCATTTGCTCATTTTGACGATGAAGACCTTGAGTTCTCTCCAAAAGAGCTTAAAGAGAAAATGAATAATCAAAAAAGATATCTTCTATACTATAAAGAAATCTTGAAAGATGTTTTAAATCCTCTAAGAAACTACATGGAGTCAAAGAAGAAAGCAATTGCAAGTGGAGTTGAATTTAGTAGTGATGAATCTATCAGTCGTAAACATGCTACTCTTTTAAAAAGACTCTCCAAAATAGAACTTCAACCTGAAGAAATTACTGCTTTTAGTACTAAATATCTTGAGGCTGAAAATAATATCATTAATTTACAGAATAAAAAAAATACTATAGAAATCCGACTTGGAATAAATAGTGTAAAAGAGTTACGAACATTAGGAAGATCTTTAGCAGTACCCTCACAGAGGGCAATGCTTGAAAAGAGATTAAATATGCCTAGTGATGCGATAAAAGACCTCATTAGAGATATTCAATTAACTGAAAAATCGATTAAAAATATAGAATATGAGTTTGAAGAATCCTGTCCAGATATAATTTCTAATGCTAAAGAGATTATGAGAGGGAGAGAGATGATGAAAAGTGCGAAAGATCGCCTTATTCAAGCAAACCTCCGTCTCGTTGTCAGCATAGCTAAGAAATATACTAACAGAGGACTTCATTTCTTTGACTTAGTACAAGAAGGAAACATTGGACTTATTAAAGCTGTTGAAAAATTTGAGTATCGTAAGGGATACAAATTCTCAACCTATGCTACTTGGTGGATTAGACAGGCTATAACGAGAAGTATTAGTGACCAAGCACGAACCATTAGAGTTCCAGTTCATATGATTGAACAGATTAATAAAGTTGTGAGAGAATCAAGGATGTTAATGCAAACATATGGTAGAGAACCTACCGATGAAGAAATTGCAGAGAAACTTGGTTGGACTGCTGCTAAAGTAAAATCAGTGAAAAACGTTGCTAGAGAGCCTATTAGTCTTGAAACTCCTGTTGGAGAAGAGGAAGATTCACTCCTTAGCGATTTTATTGAAGATAAGGATGTTGAAAATCCAGCTACTCAAACAGCATTTACACTCCTTCAAGAACAACTTGAAGATGTATTAAAGACGCTTCCACCAAGAGAACAGGAAGTTTTAAAGATGAGATTTGGATTAGAAGATGGATATTCATTGACACTCGAAGAGGTTGGACTGTATTTTGAAGTAACAAGAGAACGTATTCGACAAATAGAAGCAAAAGCATTGCGACGCCTTAGACATCCGAAAAGAAGTCGACGGCTCAAAGATTTTTTATAAAAGAGCAGGAGTAAGATATGCAGGAAGTGTTTGACAAGTTACGAGATCTTCAAAGCGTTCTCGCAAAGAAGTTTAGTGTACTTGAAGAGATTGTAGAAATTCCAAAAGCCCTCAAAACAAAAGAGGAATTATTAAATCGTGGGAAAAAGCTTTATATTGAAAAGTATGACCGAATTAAAAAAACCACTGATGAATTAAAAAGACTTCGTATTGCCCTCGATGAAGCTGAAGTAACGAGAGAAACATACGAAAAGCAAATGGAATTAATTTCAACTCAGAGAGAGTATGAAGCTTTAGAAAAAGAGATTAAAGATGCTTCCTTAAAAGAGCAATCTTTAAGAAAAAGTTTACTTGCAAAAGAGAAATATCTTGGTGAACTTAGTGAACAAATAGAAGAACATGAACAATTGATGGAAATTCAAGAAGAAGAAGTTCAAAGTGAAACTAAGAAAAAAGATGCTTTACTTGATTCAAAAAATAAAGAAGTAGAAGAACTTGTCCAGAAAGAAACTGCTCTTACGCCAGGAATTGATGAATCTATTTTATTTAAATTTGAACGAATTATTAAAAATAAAGCTGGTATTGGAATAGTGCCTATCCATGGCCTTGTATGCCAAGGATGCCACATGACTCTTCCTGTCCAATTTGTTAATGAAGTCAGAAAAGGTGAAGATTTTAAATTTTGTCCTTACTGCTCACGTGTCTTGTTCTGGGAAGAAGCAGATGTTGAAGATCTTGCTACTTCTGCATTACAAGATTCTGAAATTGAAGAAGCTGGATTATCTGATTTTGTAAATGATGATGAATTTAGCGATATTCTATAACACATATTATATTTGGTGGACCGTGCAGTCGCTAGGGTGCTTTTAAATGAGCACCTTAGAGGAAAGTCCGGGCTCCATAGGACATGACGCCGGGTAACACCCGGGAGCTGTAAAGCTATAGAAAGTGCCACAGAAAATATACCGCCTCTTTTGAGGTAAGGGTGAAATGGTGGGGTAAGAGCTCACCGCAATGCTGGTAACAGGATTGGCATGGTAAACCTCGTTAGGAGCAAGATCAAGCAGCAAGAGGGCTGTCCACCCTTTTCTTGCGGGTAGGTCGCTTGAGCATATTGGTAACAATATGCCTAGATAGATGACTGCATAACACAGAACCCGGCTTATGGTCCACCATTTTTCTTTCCCATGTAGCGGAGTAATAATTGAAAACTATCGACATAACAAAACTTTTTCACTCTAAACTATTATCAATAGCAAATCCTGTTCGATACACTGGTGGAGAATTCATTTATGGGAAAAAGCAAATCCTCAAAGATGACTCTTTTACTGTAGGACTTTGTTTTCCTGATCTCTATGAAATCGGGACAAGCAATAATGCAATGAGAATCCTCTATGATATTATTGTTGATGAAAGTGATGAACTTATCTGTGACAGAGTTTTCTCTGTTGCCCCAGACTTTGAAGCTTTCCTTAAACAACACGATACACCAATCTATACACTCACCCATGGAATCCCTGTAGGGGCATTAGATGTTCTAGCCTTTTCTGTAGGATATGAGTTAAGTGCAACAAATATTTTACAAGTATTAGATCTAGGAAATATCTCGCTGTTAGCAGATGAAAGAAGTGATAAAGATCCCATTGTTCTTATTGGAGGGCCTGCTGTCACGAACCCTCTTCCTTTTTCCTCATTTATTGACTTTACCTATATAGGAGAAGCAGAAAATGGATTAATTGATATCCTAAAAACAATCAAGAAAATGAAAAAGGATGGATCAAATCGACTAGATATTATCGATGCATTAAAACAATTTCCTATGCTCTATCATAAGGGTAAGAGTATCACCACTCGAAGCGTTGATGATACGTTTAGTGAAAAAGAAGATACCACTACCCATAACTTTGTAATGCCTCACTTTAAAGTAGCTCAAGACCACGGCGTTGTTGAAATTATGAGAGGATGCCCAAACGGGTGTCGTTTTTGCCATGCAGGTCAGTTTTATAAACCATATAGACAAAAATCATTTACCCATATTTATAATGAAATAAAACAACAAGTAACAGAATTTGGGTATAGAGAAGTAACATTATCTTCTCTCTCTTCAGGAGATCATCCTCAGTTACAACAGATAATTAATCATCTCAATTCAGACTTTTCTCCGTATAAAGTCTCTTTCTCACTTCCCTCATTAAAGGTAAGTTCTTTCTCCCTCGACATCCTTGAGTCTCTTCAGGAAGTGAGGAAAAGTGGTCTTACTTTCGCTATCGAAACTCCATTAACTACATGGCAAAGAGCGATGAATAAAGAAGTTCCTTTAGAAGATGTTATTGCTATTATTCAAGAAGCAAAGATGAGAGGATGGAAATCAGCTAAATTTTACTTTATGGTAGGACTTCCTTTCGTAGATGTAGAGGAAGAAAAAGAGGCAATAGTTTCGTTTCTTAAGGCGATTAGAGATGCTACAAAGATCAATATGAACATTAATATAGGCACCTTTATCCCTAAACCTCATACTCCCTTCCAATATGCTGCAATGATGAGAAAAGAAGTAGGACAAGAACACCTTCATCTCATAAAAAGAGAAATAATGTATCAAGTAAAAGGGGCAAAGATTTCATATCATGACCCGGCTATTTCATATCTTGAAGGAATTATAAGTAGAGGAGATGAGTCTGTAAGTAAGATGATTCACATTGCGTATAATAAAGGTGCACGACTAGACGCATGGCATGAATACTTTGATCCAAATATTTGGTATGAAGCAATAGAAGAAGCTAACATTGATGTTGAATCTATCTTATACAGAGATTACTCACTTGATGAAAAACTTCCTTGGGATATGATTTATTTAGGTGTCTCAAAACTCTATTTGAAAAGAGAGTATTTGAAAGCTAAGGAATCACTGCTTACAGGAATTTGTGAAGAAGTGTGCGAATTGCCTTGTGGGGCATGCTCTTCAGTTCATAAGGTGCATGATGTAGGACATGAAGAGATTATTCTCGATGACAGAATCCGAGTTAACAAGATTGATGATACTCTTCAAAAAGTTCCGTCAATTTTTATCTACGAAAAAAGTGGTAGAGCTGTCTATTTATCTCATATCAACGTGATGAGAATTTTCGAACAAACATTTCAACGCTCTGGCATTCAGGTTGCATTTACTCAAGGATTTAATCCCAAACCAAAAATGGAATTTGTTAACCCTTTAGCCACTGGAGTGAGTGGGTCAAATGAAGTGATGGCCGTTGATATCTTTGGTGGATTGAAATTAGATGAGAAAGAGACCCTTTCAAAATTGAATGCCTACTCACCTGTAGGATTTACCTTTAAAAGTATGCAGGTTATCGATACCGACAGAAGGGTCACTCTCTCAAAACACCTTGGTGGAAGTATCTACACGATACAACAAGTAATTGATGATGAAATGAAAGTATCACTAGATAATCTTAGTAAAACGTGCTCTAAAGAAGTTAATGTAGCAAGATTGAATGTTAAAGGGAATACTATATACACAGTAATAATACATGGGGAAAAAAATCCTCTCAAAACCTTATTTGGTAATGAGAGGGATAAATTCGATCTATTATCTAAAATGAAGATGCATCGTGAAACTCTTTTTATAGAAATCTATGAAGATTCTATAAAAGACTATGCTTTGTTTGGATCTATGTGGCAAAAGTAGTAGTGAGATGGACTCATTTTTACTTTTGGAGGGAATTTTTTAACACAAATATCTCCAACTTGTTTATGACATCTTCCTGCAAAAGGACATCCCTTTATTTTCTTACTAGGATTAGGAAGACCTCCTTCTAATTCAATCGCAACCTTTTTCTTACTTGGGTCAACTTCGGGTACAGCTGAAAGAAGGGCCTCTGTATATGGATGGTAGGGTGGGGCCATGACCTCATCTCGGGTTCCATATTCAGCTATTTTACCTGCATACATTACCATAATAAAATCACTAAGATAATTTATGACATGCAAATCATGAGATATAAATAGGTAGGCAGCTTGTGAATCTTTTTGCAAATCATTTAGAAGATTTAACACAGATGCCTGAACAGAAACATCAAGAGCACTTGTAGGTTCGTCACAGACAACAAGGGATGGTTCAATGGCTAAAGCTCTAGCAATTGCAACTCTTTGTTGTTCCCCTCCACTTAATTGCCGCGGTTTTTTCTGTAAGTAATCTGTACCGAGGTCTACTTTGCTTAGAAATCGAATAATTTCTTTTCTTCGCTCATCTTTATCTGTTTTACCTCGAAGTTTCTCCATAGGACGGCCAATAATTTTTTCAATAGTATGACTTGGATTTAATGATCTACCAGGGTTTTGGAATATAAGTTGAATTTCTTTCAAAATATTTTTGTCTCTCTTTTTCCAAGAGAGAGCTATATCTGCTCCTTGATATTTCATTGTTCCCTTGGTAGGTTTATACAATCCTGCTACCATATGCCCAGTTGTTGATTTTCCACAACCAGATTCTCCAACTATTCCTAATACGGTTCCTGGTGTTACACCAACGTCGATTCCATTTACCGCATATACTTTTCGTCTTACACCATACACTTTTGAAATGTTTTTTAGCTCTAATAGCTTATTAGAAGAAGGTTCTTCTATATGAAGAGCGACTGGTTGCTGTATCACTTTTAATGATTCCATTTTATCTGGAACATCAGTAGCATAGGCTCTATCGCAGGCCGCAAAATGATTATCCTCAATCTTTTCCATTCCGTATCGTGCTTCACATGTATCAGTTTTCTTATCACATCGGTCTAGGAAAGGACATCCTTTTTCTCCAAGGCTTCTTTTTTTCACATATCCTTGGATTGTGTTAAGTTTAGTATTCTCTTTAAGAACACCACCTCGAGGCATACAATTTATTAATGCTCGTGTGTAAGGGTGTGTAGGGTGTTCAAAAATCAATTCTTTTGGACCTCTTTCTACAATTTCTCCATTATACATAACAACAATAATATCACTTACTTTATTAATTACTCCCATGTCATGAGAAACATAAAGTAGGGACATATGAAGCTTTTCTCTTAGAGTCTTAATTGAATCAAGTATGATTGCTTCTGTTGTTACATCTAAAGCTGTAGTGGGTTCATCTAACACCATTAAATCTGGTTTACATAATATTGCCATTGCAATACAAATACGCTGTTGTATTCCGCCACTTACTTGGTGGGGGTATCGTTTTACTATTGTTCCTGGATCACCCAAATTCATCAATGTTAATGCATCAATAGAGGCCTTTCTCGCAGCCTTCTTGCTAAGTTTCTGGTGATATATTCCAACTTCATCAAGTTGGAATCCAATAGTAAGAGCGGGATTTAAAGAAGAGTCTGGATTTTGGAATACCATAGCAATACGGTTTCCTCTAAAAGCTTCCATCTCTTTTTCACTTTTTTCTAATAATTGTTCACCTTTAAAATCAATAGAACCTTCAACTTCTGCATTTTTCGCTAAATAACGCATAATAGTAAAGCATAAAGTGCTTTTACCACATCCAGATTCTCCAATTATTCCAATTGATTCATCGTAACCAAGAGAAAATGATGCATTTCTTACAGCACTAAATGTTCCATCGAAAGTATTAAAGTGAACACTAACATTATCTACATCTAAAATCTTATTATCTTTCATGAACTAATACCTTACTGACAAAGTCAGAGAAAATAGATATTGCAATAACTAACGAGGCAATTGCAAGGGCAGGAAATAATACAGCCCAAGGAGCTTGTGCAATAATAGGCTTATTTTCAATAACCATCATTCCCCAGTCTGGAGTCGGTGGTTGAAGTCCAACACCTAAGAATCCTAGAGAGGCAACCATCATAATAGAATAGGCAAAACGTGCAGTCGCCTCAACAATAATTGGCCCAATCGTATTCGGTAAAATTTCTACAAACATAATATAAAGGTGATTTTCCCCTCTAATCTTTGCTGCATCTACATATTCATTACTTTTTTCTGACATGAGAACCCCACGAGATACACGTGCGGTTGCTGGAATAAAGGCAATAGAAACAATGATAGTAAGACTAATTATTGTTGAATCACCTAAAATACCTAAGACAACCATAGAAAGTACCAAAGGGGGAATCGCCATAAGAATGTCCATTGTTCGTAAGAAAATCGTATCTACTGTTCCACTAAAGTATCCTGCTGAGAATCCTAAAATAACACCAATAATTGTTGAAAATATTGATGTAAATAGGGCAACTGTTAATATTGATCGACTTCCTACGACAATTCTAGAAAGAATATCTCTACCAAGAGCGTCTGTTCCAAGAATATGAGAGTTCTCACCAGGACCTACCATCTGATATTCACTATCCATCTGTGTGTAAGTAAATTCTAATAGGGAAGGGCCTAGGAGGGCTGAAATTACCCAAAATAAGATTATTAGGATTGCAAAAAATGCTAAAGGATATTTTTTTAATTGATATAATGCATATTTCATCTCTGTCCTCCTTGATAACGTACTCGAGGATTAAGATAGCTATACATAATATCAGTAGTCATAGTAGACACTGAATATATCACAGTGATGAGTAATACGCATGCCTCGATAAGAGGAACATCCCTAGTTTTAATAGCAGTCATTAGCAAAGATCCCATTCCTGGGAATCCGAATAGAGTTTCAACAACAATAAGTCCTCCAAAAAGCCATCCCATATTCATTCCGATAATAGTGATAGTTGGTAGTAGTGCATTCTTTAATGCATGTCTAAAAATTATGTACTTACGAGGCATTCCTTTTAGAATTGCACTTCGTATGTAATCTGAATTCATTACCATAATCATACTAGAACGTTGCATACGTGAAATATATCCAAACATTACAAATGTGATACTGAGAGCTGGTAAAACAACAATATTCAGATTCATAAATAGTGTTTCACCTATTGGGATAACACTTACTATTGGGAAAATCTTAAGTTGTACTGCGAATATTGTAATAAGAAATACCCCAGAAACAAATTCAGGAAGTGCCATAGTCGCAAG
>CAYZUR010000061.1:0-8395 GCA_964481535.1 uncultured Spirochaetaceae bacterium
TTGCAACAACAACTTCATTCATATTAAACTTATACTTTAGCCAACCAATAAAGGCTCCAACTATTGCCCCGACTGACATCCCAATGAGGACTACCAATAATTTAGCGAGTAATGGATCAATAGAAGTATAGCCAATTAACACAGTCGCCATAAAACCAGAAATTATCATAATACCTGAAACACAGATATTAAAGATTCCACTTTTTAATGCAACAGCAACAGATAATGCCGCAAAGATCATTGGAGTCGTATAATTTAATAAACTCATGAAATCAGTGAGCTGACTCTTTCTCCCTGCGTAGCGAAGCTTAGGTAATAGGCCTGATCCTTGTAAGATGCTTTTGTAGGCTTCTAGTGGGTTCTTTCCTAGTAACAACAGGAGAAGTGCACCGGTAAATAGACTTGCCACAATACAAAAGAGGGAGGTTCTTAATAGTTGATGTTTTCCAGGTCCACAGCAGAAAACCAAAAACTTTTTCCAATAATTATTTTTTTTCAACATGAGCCCCCATCATATATTCACCTATCTGCAGTTTAGTCACACTTGATGCCTCTTTTATCGTTTGCACCTTCCCGTTATACATCACCATAATGGTGTCAGCAAGTTCCATTATTTCATCAAGTTCTAATGATATAAGGAGAATTGCTTTTCCCTCTGCTCTCAATTCATCGATGCGGCAATGAATTGATTCAATAGCTCCGATATCGAGTCCACGAGTTGGTTGTACAAAAATAAGCAGGGTAGAGGAGAGGTGAATCTCTCTAGCAATAATAGCTTTTTGTTGATTTCCTCCACTCATACTCCTCGTGAGAGTCTTACTGCCGTTGCTACATCTAATATCAAAATTTTTAATAAGTGTATCACTTGTAGTATTCATTTCATCAAAGTTCAGCATCCCTCTAGTATTGCAATAGGGTGTTTTATAATACTCTTTTAAAAGGAGGTTTTCCCTTAGGTTAAGATCGAGAATAAGACCAACAGTGTGTCGGTCTTCAGGAATATAACTCATTCCTATTTCAGTGCGAGAGCGAATATCTTTTCCTACGAGCTCTTCTTCAAGTAACTTAATACTCCCCCCTTTTGTGGGAATAAGGCCTGCAATAGCATCTGCTATCTGAATCTGTCCATTACCAGAGACTCCAGCAATGGCAAGCACTTCACCAGAGTGGACACTAAACGAGACATCATCTACTAAGGTGATCAAGTCATGTGAAACAACTGTGAGATTTTGTACCTCTAATACTTTTTTTCCTATTGTATGCTTTGTTTGAATGATTCCTAAATCGATTTCTCTTCCTACCATCAGGGCAGATATTTCTTTAATCGTAGTATCTTTTGTTTTCAAAAGGCCAACTAATTTTCCTTTACAAATGATTGCACAGCGGTTGGCTATTTTCATTACTTCATCTAATTTATGGGTAATAAGAATAATGGTTTTACCATCATCTCTAAGATTTTTGATAATCTGTAGGAGGGACTCTATTTCTTGGGGGGTTAAAACCGCGGTTGGTTCATCAAATATAAGTATCTCTGCGTTTCTATAGAGCATTTTTAATATTTCAACTCGTTGACGTGTTGATACTGGAATGTCTTTAATAATGTCGGTAGGGGTAACTTCAAGTTGATACAATTGTGAGATTTCTTTCACTTTATCATTAGCAGTAGTAAGGTCAACATAAGGAAAGATTCCTAACTTTCTTTTTAATGGTTCAATCCCTAAAATGATATTTTCAGTAATACTTTGGTCTTCAACAAGCATGAAATGTTGATGAACCATCCCGATACTGAGGCTATTTGCAACAAGCGGAGATGAGATTACTTCCTTTTTCTCATGGATGTGTATTTCACCACCATCTGGCTGGTACATCCCAAAAAGCATACTCATTAAGGTAGACTTTCCAGCGCCATTCTCACCAAGAATTGCTAATATTTCCCCTTTTTTTACATCAAAGGAGATATCATCATTAGCAATAATTCCAGGAAAGCGTTTGGTAATGTGTTTAAATTCAATTAAGGGGGCCATAATCTAAGCTCCTACTTACTTTTCTTAATAGAGGGTGATAAAAAGGGGGGAGATTCCCCCCTTTTTTGTGACTACTTACATATTAGTTTACAGTAAATTCATCTGGAGTAAATCCACCAAAGTTAGAAGGAGGAACAATGTTTCCACTTTTTACTTCGTTGTAAGCTGTCTTGAGTTTTTCGAGAGTAATAGTAGCTAATTGGTTTCTATTGGCTTCTTTTACGTATCCTGTAGAATCAGTATCAGCTTTCAATAACATATTTCCACCTTTAAAGGTGCCATCTTGAATTGTGTTTAATACTCTTTCAACGTTTAAGCTCATTTTCTTAAGGACGCTTGTGAGTACTACGTTACTGTTACCGTATTCGCCATCATCCCATTGGTCAACATCACATCCAATAACTTGAAGTTTGCCATTACTCTCTTTTGCTGCAGTAAAAGCACCGTTTCCTGTTGCACCAGCTGCTACGAAGAGGAGGTCAACGCCTTTTTGAATTAATTGTTCTGATACGATTTTTCCACCAGCTTCATCTGCAAAAGAACCTACATAGTTCCCACCAACATTAGCTCCAGTTACATCAGTTCCAGCTTGGCTAGCAAGTTCTATTACTTCAACATTTTTGTTGTATTTAATGTTAGCATATTTTACACCAGCTTCAAATCCATATTGATAATTTACATTAGATGGATAGGCAACTCCATTTAATACAGCTACTTTGTTACTCTTAGTCTCTACCGCTGCACTTACTCCTGCAAAGAATCCGGATTCTTGTTCAGCAAATTGCATAGCATATACGTTTTCTAGTTCAAGGGTATTGCCTTGAGGATCTGTTGGGTATGTATCTACTAAAATAAATTTTGTTTCTGGGTTTTCAATAGCTAATTGACCGATACCAGCAAATTGAAATCCAGTACATACCAATACATCATAATCAGCAACTATATCAGCAGTTGTTTTTAATGCCATAGCAACGTCACCACTAGGTTCTCTAATAGGTGTCACTTGGGCTCCTGGATTATTTTCAATGAAGGCTAAAATACCATTGTAGTTATCTTCATTAAAGGACCCATCATCAACTCCGGACGGGGTTGATATAATTGCAATATTCAATCCCTGCTTTACTTCTGCTTCTTTGTTACCAGAAGCGAATACTACAGTTGTAATCACTACAAGTGCGAGTACTAATACGATTTTTTTCATTTCTTTTCTCCCTTAAAATATCTTCTTTTACTATTACTATAATGTTGGATAGGTAAAAGATTCTTTACTGTTATATTCCAACATTATCTACTTCATTATACATCGTAATTCTATTTATGTTCCTACTGATTCATATGTTTTTTTACATTTTCAGTAGTAATATCTGTAATTACCCCTTTCTCTGTGATAATACCCGTAATATATTTAGCATCGGTAACATCAAATGCTGGGTTGAATACATTAACCCCCTCAGGTCCAGTTCTTCTTCCAAAGCCGTTTATTACTTCCTCTCCATCTCTCTCTTCAATGGGGATATCATCACCGGTGTGGGTAGCTAAATCAAAGGTTGAGGTTGGAGCTGCAACATAAAATGGGATACCATACTCTTTAGCAATAATGGCAACACCAGAAGTTCCTATTTTGTTAGCAGCATCTCCATTAGCAGCAATTCTGTCTGCTCCTACTATGATAGCATCAATTTTTCCCATCTTCATTACAATAGAAGCCATACTATCGCAAAGTACTGTAACATCAATTCCAGCTTTAAAAAGTTCGTAAGAAGTAAGACGAGATCCTTGCAACAGGGGACGAGTTTCATTTGAGTAGACTTTAAAGTCATATCCTCTCTCTTGTCCTAGATAGATTGGGGCAAGAGCTGTTCCATATCCACTTGTTGCGAGTCCTCCTGCATTACAGTGAGTCATGATACCCATTCCCTTAGTAAACAGGGCTAGTCCATGTTCTCCAATAGCCTTAGACATCTCTTGATCCTCTGTGAATATTGCATAGCTCTCTTTTTTAAGAGAGGCAAGAATTGATTCTATTGTAGCGTCAGCTTGCTTGGTAAGAGAAATACATTTTTTCTCCATTCTATCAAGTGCCCAAAAAAGGTTAACAGCTGTTGGTCTTGAAGAGCCAAGATATGCTTTAAGAGAAGAAGCGTCATCTACCATTTCGTCAATTGAATTATAGTTGCCTTTTAATAGACACACATACATTCCAAAAGCTGCAGCAATTCCAATTGCTGGGGCCCCTCTTACTCTTAATTTTAAAATTGCTTCAAAAATATCTTCTCTTTTGTCGAGAACGAGAAAAATCTCTTTCTCAGGTAATTGTGTTTGATCGAGTAGATAAAGAGCTTTCTCCTCTGTATCTAACATTACGGGAACTACTGTATTCATAATAGGGTCTCTCCTTACATCTGTGTTGCTTATGATAAGTATAGCACTGAAGTGGCGCATTCACACATTTTTTGGTCTATATTCGTTGAATTAAATAAATCTGAAATAATATTGATGGTATCGTTTTTGGCTTGAACTATTTCACTCTTGTGGTCAATTGAAGCAAGGTTTTCATCATTCACTCCACATGCCATATTTGAAATAAGCCCGATTGATGCATAGCACATCCCTAATTCTTTCGCAAGAAGAACTTCTGGAATACCTGTCATTCCAACAATATCTCCTTTAAGAATTTTATACATAGCAATTTCACTTTTACTCTCAAACCGAGGACCATCAGTGCATACATACACACCCTTAGGTACTATCGTAATTTCTTTTTGTTTTGCTTTATCGATAAACAATTTTCTTAAATTTGCACAATACGGGTCACTCATATCAGTGTGGGCCACAACAGAATCTTTTCCATCGAAAAATGTTTTTACTCTATTGGTTGTAAAATCGAGAAAATCATCTATTACAACAATAGAGCCAACTCCGATATGAGGATCAATTGATCCACTTGTAGCAAGGGCATAGATATAAGAAATTCCCAATTCTTTGAGTGCATACATATTTGCTCTGTAGGGTATCATATGGGGTGGGGTAGTGTGTTTATTTCCATGTCGAGGGAGGAAAAGAATCTCTTCTCCATTTACACTAAAGGTATATGTCTCTACATCCCCATAAGGAGTAGAGGTGGTAACAGGTCCTCGTAAATTGGGCAGTGAGCTTACTCCAGTTCCTCCAATGATTGCTTTATTCATATTTTTATATCCTTCTGTTTGTTCGTGCGCCCTGTACCTACAGGAACGAGAACAATATGTTCTACATTTTCAAAACGTATATCTGCAATATCAGTGGTGATGATGTAATCAAAGTCGTCAACTGAAGCAAATATAAAGGGGGAGTCTTTATTGAACTTAGTTGAATCGACGATTAAAATTTTTGTTTTACTCTGTTCCATCACTTTTTTGTTGATGATAGAGACATCTTTATCAAAAGAACTAACTCCTCTTTCTGATATCCCACTTGCACCAATCACACATGTAGTGAAATTCATGTTACTAATTTCATCAAAGACAGAAGGGCCGTATGTTATTGAAAAACTATTCTCTAGCTTTCCACCAATAATAACCGTGTTAATCCCATTTTCAACTAACTTTCTTGCGTGAAATATTCCATTTGTAACTACTGTTACATCTTTTCCTTTCAAACAACCAATAAGATAATTCTCAGTTGTTCCAGGTCCTAAATAGATAATATCACTGTGGTGGATGTAAGAGGCAGCTTTTGTACAGATAAGAAGTTTCTCTTCGAGATTCACCTCTAATCTATTTGTTACTGAGTGATCGAGTTGCTCACTTAATTTTACACCACCACCGTTAAGGAGGATGATTTTTCCCTCTTCTTCTAACTTTTTAACATCTCTACGTACAGTTGGAAGAGATACTTGAGTATAATCAGCCAGTTCTTGTAAATATACTATGTGACGTATTTTTAAATAATCATACATCTTCTTTTGCCGTACGTAGGGAATCATCTATGTGTACCACCTTATAATAGTATTATTCTCTTCTATTGATAATCTTCACCACTTAGGTAGCGATAAAAAGCGTTGTTCACGTAGAAGGGATTAACTTGAACAGTAAGATTACTTAATCCTTCTAATGCATCAACAAGTTCTTGTGATGTTTCTTTTAGGCTAAATGGGTGAATTGAATACCCATCTTCTGCCAATACACAATCAACAATTTCTTTGTACGCTTGTTCATCTGGATTAAAGGTTGCACTGTAAAGGGGTTGCCACCATGCGCCGCTAATGAGTTTTACTTCACTATCATCTGCCTGATTTGCATCATTTTTCTTAGAGTATGTGTTTATAAGGCCGTCAAACTTGTTGAGGTCTGCTACATCTTCAAATTCAAATTTCACATCATATTCAACTGCGTATGCTAAATATAAATCATCGCTAAACTGACGAACTGAGTAGAATTTGTTTGGCTCGGGAACTGGACCCCAATCGAGTAAGTATTCGTATACTGACACCTTTGGTTCGATTTGGACTTTTGCATCAATATCTTCACTATTAAGGAGCACAACGAGTTGTTTAAGGTGAGTTTCATCACTATGACCATATTTTAATGTATTAGATGATAAGAAATTTGCCTCATCTGAGTCTTTTTTTAAGTTATATCCAGTAGAAGCTTTTTGTTGAACAGCGAGAGCGCCAATTTTATCTAAATTGTTATCAGAAAAAAGAGAGTATCCATTAAAAGATAAAGAGATCTGCTCTAAAATATCTGAGTCGCTAATGTTTCCTATTGAATTGCGGCTTAAGCCGTTTGCTTTAGCAACTTGCATAATTACATAGGTAGCTATATCTCCACTAAGAGTAGAAGAGGCTAATAATTCGTTCGCAACCATAGGGGTAACAAGGTGTGCGTCGAGTGCACATGCTACATAAGGGGCAATTGTTGAATCAACAGAAGTAATTCCTACTTTTTCAAGTCGACGTAAAGCTTTTTCTTCACTATATGTACGTGCAAGCTCGTTTAAATTTGTAGCTTCAATAAGAGAAACAAAGATGTTGAAATTGTCTTCATCTACTACATCTTTTTGTATTACTGCTTCCATTGCACTATCAAAAGTACTAATTTCAACAGCTCCTTCCATTAGCGGAATACTAAAATATTCTAGTAAATAGATTGAATCTTTACTCATTGAATAGATTTCTGTTTGCTGTTGGTCTCTCATTGTAGCACAACCCATTAATGAGAATACCACTAATAGCGTGAGTATAATCCCTGTCGTTTTTTTCATAAAAAATTCTCCTTATGTAGCCAGAAAGCTTGTTGAATAATGTAGTAATGTTGGCCCATGAAGATACGATAGCACACTAATAGCCAGTTGTCCACAAAATTTCACAATTAGAAAATAATTGAAAATAGATGAAACAATATTTCATATATGTCTCATCACCTACCTAAAATCTTCAAAGTTATTCCTAAATTATAGCTTTGATAACAGGACAATAATTCATATATCAAATAAAAGCACCTGTGATAATGGTGTACGAATAAACGAAGTCGTAGGCTAGCTTCATACTTTTTTACAAAGGTTCTATTCTGTTACATTTTTCAAGTCAAGCATCATCTGAGTCCTCTCTGTACTAGCCATAAAGAATTTGTAAATGTATAGATTGAACCCTAATTTCTGTTTTGACAACATAATAATGGCGATAACTATTTTGTGAAATATTGTAATATAAACAAATAGTATAATATTACGGTTATGTATCTTTTCGAAGTATTTCTAGATACGATTCATAAACAAAAATTCTATTTCTTTTTTGAGGAGTTGTTTGCTTTAATATCCCTACTTTAACTAATATATTTATTGACTGTGATGCAGAGTTAAATGAAATATGTAGATCTTTGCTTATTTTTGGAATGCTAATAATTGGGAATCTTTCAATATAATGAAATACCTTAATCACTGTCTTAGAAGTATTTTTAGCACTTTCTAATACCTTTAAATGATTGTTGTGTAATATGCTTAGTTTTTCTATCGCAAAGGCAGCATCTTGTGCAGTTTCATATAGTGCTAATAAGAAAAACTTTATCCATTGTTCGTAATTCCCTTTTTCTCTCACTTCAGAGAGACGATCATAATATTCGATTTTATTGCGTTTTAGGAAATAGGAAATATAGAGAGTTTGATATTGTAAAATACCAATATTCTTGAGATATAGAGAGATTAGTAACCTTCCCATCCTCCCATTTCCATCAAGAAATGGATGAATTGTCTCAAATTGATAATGAATAAGCGCTACTACGATTAACTGGTCTAGGTCATGTTCGCTATTCATGCATATTTCTAGGTCATTCATAGCCTTGTTCATATCTTCAATGTTGGGAGGAATAAACTTCGCATTTTGTAGAGAGCTT
>CAYZUR010000062.1:0-8283 GCA_964481535.1 uncultured Spirochaetaceae bacterium
AAATCTTCATTTCCCTTATAGTTCCAGAATGTTCATGAATCTCAGCATCAGGGATTTTATTTATACCCGTGCATTATTTTTTTTCATCTTTACGCGCTTGAGCGAAAATAGTGATGGTGTAATCCAGATAAAATCTTCATTTTCTTTATAGTTCCAGAATGATCATGAATCTCAGCATCAGGGATTTTGTTTATACCTTGATGCATTCTCTTAGTATTGTAATATTCAACATACTCAGAAATGATATGTTGAACCTGCTTCTCTGAAAATAACAGAAAATGGTCCAATACTTCTCTTCTTATGGTTCCATTCAATCGTTCGACAAATGAGTTCATATTAGGTGAAGCAAGGGAGATGTTAACTCCAGTAATTCCATAATCAGCATAATCAATTGATGTAAACTGTTGCGCATTATCATAAATGAGCGTTTTTGGTTCCGTATCATCATAAGTGAAATCAACTATTTGCTGTCTCACAAACTCTCTACTAGGATATTCTGTAAGACGCCACTTGGTGATTTTTCTTGTTTTTAGTTTCAATATGATAAGGAGGTAGAACCGTTTACCAAGAAGGGTATCAATAGTCATGAAGTCCATGGCATATAACGATTCCCAATGCATGTTAAGAAATTTTTTCCAGGTACCACAAGGTTGGATAAGGCCTCTCTTTCTAAAAGTACTGATAATCTTATTCACCGTTGTATAATGGATATCGATGTTGATTTTCTTAAGTTCATGAGTAATCTTTTTACATCCCCAGAGATGATTCTCTTGCTTCATTTTAAGGATTAGATTCTTGATATCACTAGAGATAGGTTTTCTACCAGGATGTGTATGTTTGTAGCTCCAGAAATCTTTGATGAATTTGCGTTGCCAACTAAGCAGTGTTTCTGGTTTTACTATTGTGAGATGATTTATTGCTCTTGCAGATAAAGCTCTTATCATTGCAAGAGAGAATTTATCACTCTTTCTGAAATGCAATCTCTTATTCTTAAAATTGAGTTGGCGCTTATAGATTTCATTTTCCTTCTTGAGTAGAAGCATGGTGAAAATAAGATTCTTTCTATTCCTGAAAATAATATTGAATACTGAATTGAGTAGAGATCGAATGAAGTTGAACATGATGTATTATATCCAGAATGAATAATCGTGTATATTTTCCATATTACAGCTGTGTTTTTGTTGCCAGATGAAAAAAAATAACCCACGGGGTAACTATTTCAATGGAGAAACCTTACTATCGGCTTTTCATACAAATATTTTTCTAAGATGATGCTCCAAACTGATATCATAAAAAACAATATAGGCAAGGAGCTCCGCTTTTTATACTCCAATCTTCCCTCGAACAATAGCCGATGCTGTATTAAAGGTTCGCTCACAGACATGATCCTTTAAAGGTTTAATCTTTTGATGATAAAGATCTAGGAACCAGCTAGGTTGTGGAAAGAAATCTTTTTCCAACTCATATACTGGAGTAATCCAGTTTCGGGCTCCTAGAACTAATGGTGGTGCGTCTAGGTAGTCAAATGCCATAGAAGAAATGTTCTGGGCAAAATCATTTACCATGGAACCTCTTTGGCATGCATCGCTAGCTATAATTATCTTACCTGTTTTCTTAACTGATCTAATTACAGGCTCAAAGTTGAATGGTACAACTGTCCTCGCATCAATTATTTCGACTTGTATACTATACTTTTCTTCAAAAATCTTTGCTGCTTCTACAGCTGCGTAGAGTGTTTTCCCTATAGTTAATATAGTTAAATCACTACCCCTTCTCTTTACATCTGGCTCTCCAATTGGAATTTCATAATATTCTTTAGGTACTTCCTCTTGAAAAAGTTCTCCATACCCATATAAGCTCTGATGCTCTAAAAATATTACAGGATCGGTTCCAGCAAGAGCTGCATTCAACAATCCTTTGGTATCATAAGGGGTCACAGGAAATACAACTTTGAGACCTGGCACATGGGCACAAAGACTTGACCAATCCTGTGAATGTTGAGCACCGTATTTAGATCCAACTCCCATACGAACTACCACAGGCATCTTCAACTGACCTGCAGTCATCGCCTGCCATTTTGCTAATTGGTTAAACACTTCATCACCGGCACGACCAAGAAAATCACAGTACATGAGTTCTGGAACTACTCGTCCACCCATCATAGCATATCCCACAGCCGAAGAAATAATTGCAGATTCTGAAATAGGTGTATTAAACAACCTAGAATAAGGAACAGATAAATCTAGTTCTTTGTACGCACCATATGCACTACCCCAAATTCTAAGATCTTCTCCATATGATATTAAGGTGGGATCTTCATAGAACTTATCATGGAGTGCTTCAAAAATCACATCTCTATTTTGGATAACAGCAGCGCTAGGGAGAGGCTTACCATCTTTCATTCCACTTCTGCTTCTCTGTTTCAACCTTTTTACTCGTGGGTTTTCTTCTTTCGGAGCAAGAACTATAGGTTCCCCATCTTCCATCTTTAATATATGTTGATTAGAAAAAATATACTTCTCAATTGCATCCTCTTCTTTAAGTAGATTCATCCTAGGGGAAATCGTTTCAGAAGTAGCCAATAGAAATATACCATGTATCATTTTCTTGATTTCATCATCTAAAGCCAAAATATCCCTTTCAGTACAAATCTCATTTTTTAGAAGTTCTGAAGCATATGTTTTCATAGCATCTTGCGCTTCCCATGATGCAATTTCTTCTCTTGTCCTATTAGGATTAGTATCTGAGGTAGAGTGGCCACTGAACCGGTATGTAATAACATCTAATAATGCAGGACCTTGCCCCTCCTCTAGTAATTTCTTCTTGCGCCTTACACCATCAATGACAGCGAAAATATTAAATCCATCTAGCCTTTCTGAATGCATTGCTGATGGATTAATCCCGGCCCCAACTCGTGCAAGTTCCTTATAAGACATTGTCTCACCAGAAGTTTGTCCACCCATTCCATATCCGTTGTTGTTGAAACTAAACAGGACAGGTAGGCCTCCCTTCTCATCCCAAAGTGTAGTAAATTGATCCATCCCTGCGAAATTAAAAGATTCCCACACAGGACCACATCCTAAAGACCCATCCCCTGAATTGGCTACAATAATTCCTGATTTCTTCATAACCTTCTTATATAAAGCAGCACCTGTTGCAATAGGGGCAGATCCTCCTACGATTGCGTTATTAGGGAAAATACCAAAAGGAACAAAGAAAACATGCATTGAATTCCCTAATCCTTTAGAGAATCCAGTCTCTCTACCAAATATTTCAGCCATTAAACCATATAAGAAAAACCTCTGACACAATGTTCGTGTATTACCTTCAAAATTATCTTTTACAATGCTTAACTGAGTTCCTTCATGGAAAACTTTCATTATCATATTCAGATGAGATTCACTAAACTTCCTTATTGCAGAAAACCCCTTTGCAATAACTTCGCCATGGCTCCTGTGGGAACCAAAAACAATATCCTCTGTGTCTAAGGCATATGCCTGTCCCACTGCTACGCTTTCTTGACCTATGCAAAGATGTGATGGTCCTGTGTAATCATACACACTTCCCTGATACTCCCCGCTTAGACGCAAATCTTGAAGCATTGTCTCAAACTCTCTTATTACTCTCATATCATAGTAAAGTCCTATGAGCTCATCATGTGTAAAATCATTTTTTACATCATTCATATTTTTTTGGAAAGCGTTCATTTTTATTGAGGGAAATGTAATCTCTCCAGGTTTCCTTGTTATTACCGGATCAATAGTTATCGTTTTTGGCATTATATTCCTCCATTATGCTCTTATTAGCTCTTTTATAACTTCACAAACTGTTGGATGAGGGAAAATAGTGTTTTTAAGATTCTCAATTGGAATTTTATTATGTACAATGAGCGAGATTGTATAGATTATCTCAGAAGCATAAGATCCAATGAGGCCTCCACCTATGACAACACCCCTTTTATCATCAATAATAAGTTTACAGATACCTTTGGTAAGTCCGTTTTCTATTACATGCCTACCACTTGCATTTATAGATATCTTTTTTGCTGTATATGAGTAGCCTTGATTGACAGCCTCAGCTTCAGAAAGACCAACCCAACCAACTTCCGGCTGTGTATACATCACCGTGGGAACAGCACTATAATCGATAAAATCTTTATGGTCCAAAATGTTGTTAGCAACGACCTCGGCCTGCCTATATGCAACATGAGCTAGCATCATCTTATTGGTCACATCTCCTAAAGCATATACGCCATTAATATTTGTACGGCAAGTATCGTCAATAAAGATACCAGAAGATTCTTCCTTTATACCTAAAACAGAGGTTCCCTTAACAAATGTGGGTTTTCTCCCTGCACTCAAAAGTACATGGGTGTAGGGTAATTCAAAATTATTACCGTTATTTATGCAAAAAACTTTATCCTTAGAAATAGAAATCACTCTGCTACTGGTATAGAAGACAATCCCCTGTGAGGTCATATCTTCCTTCAGAATGTTGCTAATTTCCTTATCTAGAGTCCCAGCAATATGCTCTTCCATTTCAACAATCACTACATGAGAACCCGCCGTATTAAAATATGAAGCCATTTCTAAACCAATATATCCACCACCAACAATGACCAAATTCTGAGGGACTTCTGTTATATTAAGAATCTCACGGCTATTAAGTATTTTCCCCAATCCGATTAAAGTCTCAACACCGGCGATGGGGGGAATAATTGATTGAGATCCTGAAGCGATTATCAAATTATTTGCTAGATAATCGATATTTCCTGCTCTAATAACACTACCTGATTCAGTACGTGCAATAATTTCTGCCTCTGCATAGAGAACTTTAACTTTATTTTTTTTTAAAGTACTTTCAACGCCTCGAACAAGAATCTTTACCGTTTCATTTTTTTGGGCAATAACAGCTTTATGATTAAATTTCAATTTAATATCCTGGTTATCAAGAAATTCTCCTTGAGTAGCACTCTTATAGCTCTTAGCTGCATTCAATATTGACTTTGTAGGAATGCAGCCCTCATTCAGACACACACCTCCCACTACATTTTTTTCGATTAGCAGACATTTTTTACCCGCTTTTCCTATAATATCTGCAGCTAAATACCCACCAGGGCCTCCGCCGATAATAATAACGTCGTATGTATTCATCCCTATTTCCTTCCTGTTAGTTAATTAGATCTCTGATATTCTCTAAATTTAAGCAAAGATGCTTTAGAAACTTAGATGCTGGGACTCCATCGATAGCCCGATGATCGTAGGTAAGCGAGAGAAATCCAGCTGGATAGAATTCCATTCCTCGAGAAGTCTTTCTCACTTGATAATCTATTGTTCCCACACCTAAGATAGCGACTTGAGGAGGATTTATGATTGGGGTAAAATATCTGATTCCTATATTACCAATATTTGTAACAGTGAAAGTACTATCTTTGAGATCTCTTGAAGAGATGTTCCCTTCCTTGCATCCTTTTGCTAGAGATGTAACTTGTAAAGAAATCTCTTCTAATGAAAGAGTATCTGCTTTGAATATAGTAGGGACCATTAGCCCTTTAGATGTATCTACTGCAACTCCAAGATGCACTCGTTTATACTGAATCATCTCATTGTTAACAAGCATATGAGAGTTCATTTCTGGAAAATCTTTAAGACTCCTAGAAACTCCGTAAAGTATGAGATCTCCTATAGTAATCCTTTTATTTTTCTCTTTGTATTCATCTTTCAATGTTAACATTTCACTAGCATCAAAAACTGTCTGATGAGTCAGTTGAGCCATTGATTGCAGTGATTTCACCATTTTTTCAGCAATTATATTTCGAGTACGAGAAAATTTAATTAAGGTAGTTTCTTCTTTCTCACATCCTATATCACGATTAGCCATAATTGTAATGATATCATTTTCAATTATCCGTCCTTCAGCTCCTGATGGAGACGCTATGTTCCAATCAATACCGTTTTTTTCAGCTAGGTTCCTAGCACGAGGAGATATATGCATTTTGCCGTTTGCATGCTCTAAAACTGTAGCTTTAGACTCATTAGATTCCTTCACATCGGTCTGATGTGTAAAAGTTTCAAGCTCTTTGTTTTTCTCTTTATTAAAAGGAACTTGTTTCTCAATTTCAGAAAAATCCTCTCCTAATTCTCCAGTCACACAAACTGGAGATAATACTTGTACGGTATCAAATTCGTTATAAAAAATTTTAAGTACAATGCCGGAGGATTCAGCATACACACTCATGGAGGACTTATCTGTTTCTATATCAAACAGCTTGTCTCCCTGAGCCACTTTGTCTCCTTCTATGACAAATATCTCACCGAGAAGGTTTTCTTCCTCGTTTAAGCCTACCCTTGGCATTATGATCGCAGTAGCCATTGTTCACTCCCATCCATACAATAATGTAGTATCACAGAGTTCATTAAAATCGATTTGTAAAGACAATAGAAAATTAATAGTATTGATATATTTTTCCCAAGAACTCTAATTGGAAAAATTATCTCAAATTATAGATTAAATCCCTTTAGATGATTTCTTTCTAAATGTATCGATGAAAACAGCTACTAGTATGACAAACCCTTTCACAACCATTTGCATAAAAGAAGATATATTGAGAAGGTTTAATCCATTGCCCATAATGCCTATGATTAATGCACCGATCAAAGTTCCTCCTAGAGTACCTGCTCCTCCTGCCATGCTTGTACCACCTAAAACTGTGGCTGCAATTGCATCAAGTTCTGCCCCGTTCCCTATTGCTGGCTGTCCTGTATACATACGAGCAGTTAGCACTACTCCTGTGAATCCAGAAAGAAGACCACTTAATGAAAATACAATAATTTGGACTTTTGCTATGCTTATGCCTGAATATAGAGCGGCTTCCTTGTTCCCACCTACAGCATAGATGTGTCGACCTGTTTTTGTTCTATTAAGAAAATACCAAAGCAACGCCATTATTACAAACATATAGATAATAGGAAGTCCTATAGGACCAAGAAACCCTGCTCCCAATTGATTAAAAGAATCATCAGAAACTCTAGTAGGTTTTCCATCACCAACAATGTAGGCAAGTCCTCTAGCAATAGTCATCATAGCTAATGTGACAATAAATTCTGGCATCTTCGTAAAGGCTATTATCGTCCCATTAAACAAACCACAAGCAAGACCAACCAAGATACCAATCAGTACAGCAAGAGGAACTGGAATACCTAAATTGGTGATAAGAACAGCCACCGTCATACCCGTGAGGGCCTGAAGCGAACCCACAGAAAGATCGATTCCTCCAGTCAAGATGACTAACGTCATGCCAAAAGCCGCTATTGTATTAGTCGAAATTTGCATAAACACGTTTAAGATGTTTGCCTTAGTCATAAAATATGGTGATGCAAAACTCATGATTATGCATAACCCAACTACTCCCAGGAGAACTCCAGCGTTATGTCGGAAAAAAGTAAAAAACGGATTCTGCTGGAAGAATTTCTGATCATTTTTCATTAAAAAACCTCACTTTGATTCAAATACCTTAATGCAACGAATAATTCATGATTACTTGTTGATTAACGTCATCCATATTTTCAAAAATTGTCACAATTGTTCCTCGCGACATAACTGCAACTCGATCACTCATATTCAAAATTTCCGGAAGCTCAGAAGAAATCATGATAATACTTACACCCTTCTCAGTCAGTTGATTCATAATAGTATAGATTTCTGCCTTTGCGCCCACATCTACACCTCTTGTAGGTTCGTCGAGAATAAGCACAATGGGGTCGGTAGCGAGCCATTTTGCGAGAACAATTTTTTGCTGATTACCTCCACTTAAATTCATCACTTTTTGCTTTTCAGAAAATGCCTGTATATTTAGATTCTTCTTAAACGATCCAATAATTAAAGTTTCCTTTTTTCTATCGAGTTTGAAGTTGTGTAATATTTGATTTAATACCTGAAGAGTAATATTAAATCCAAAATTATTTCTTATTATCAACCCTTGCTCTCTTCTATTCTCTGGAACTAGTGCTAGCCCATTGGCTATAGCATCTCTGGGATTTTTAATAAGAATAGCTTTGCCATTAAGTAAAATAGTTCCAGAAAGAATTTCATCAATACCAAACAAAGCTCTACTTAGCTCAGACCTACCAGCTCCCATCAGACCTGTTAAACCAAGAATTTCGCCTTTATACAAATCGAATGTTACATTTTTATTGTAAACAGTTGTAAGGTCATTCACTTCCAAGATTTTCTCTTTAGTGGCATGGTTATTTTTTGTATAATATTTTTCAACAACTCTTCCAA
>CAYZUR010000063.1:0-8187 GCA_964481535.1 uncultured Spirochaetaceae bacterium
CTCATGTGTGAAATACTAAATCACTACTTGTGCTGAAAACAGCCTTATTCAATAAGATAAAGGTGCATCTTCTACTGATACGCGTTTTGAATTACTTGAAATTATGAAATATCTAATTAAATTCTGGGAACATCTCTCGTTGTTCTGCTGGGGTAAGAACATCACTTATTAGTACAGGATAATCACTCTCAGTTTCAAAGTCCCAGATTCCTACATACCAATCTTCATATATCCCTGACCGAGTTGTCAGAAGTTGGTGCTATTATCATGACTGTTACAAATATTTTTGGCTATGTATGAAAGAAGTTTTTATTTTTTTTTAATGAAGGAGGGGGTCTTTTATTTTGATTCATCCCATGAAGATCAATCGTGGGATGAGAATGAGTTAATTGATAGTGATATCAGAGGTAAGAGTATATTCCTTCTCTTTGCCTGTATAGAATCCTTTTTTGTCTTCTGGTAGGAGTGCTGCGAGTCGAAGCATTATTTCTTCATTTAACTCTCCTCTCGTAGTTGCATCCATTCTTCCACTCTTTTGTACTATTTCAAAAGGAGGCCCAACTTTAATGAGTAGGGGAGTTCTTCTCATTTTTTTTGCATTTTCTTTTAACTCATTAAACCCAAGAGTTATGACTGGGATTAATGGAACTTGTGCCTTATACGCGATAAAGGCAACACCAGCTTTCCCTTCTTGTAAAGAACCTTCTTTATTCCTAGTCCCTTCTGGTGCCATAGCTAATATCTTATTATCTTTAAGAACCTTAAAGCATGTTTCCATCGTTTCCCTGGACATATTATCTCTGTCTACTGGAATAGAGTTCCATGCAGTCATTACCATCCGAGTAAACCATTTATCCCACAACTCTTTTTTTGCCATTGCAAGAACATTACTTGGTTGCATAAAAGCATACAAAAGAGGACCATCAAATACTGATGTGTGGTTTGCTAGCAACAATAGAGGACCATTTTTCGGAACCTTATTAAATTCACTTGCATCAAATGTATAAAAGATTCTAAACAAGAATCTAAATGACGCATTCATTATTCTCTCTTTTATTTTCATGTCATCACTATAGAACAAACCTGTTTGGTGGTAAAGAGAGCTGAATAGGTGAAAATAGTGTTTTTACGATAATCAATAAGGGAAAAATAGAATAAGGCTTTACACATTAATCAACTATGTGGTATTTTATCAGTAAGACGTGATTTATAGGGAATCCCCCTACTTGCAGGCGTCTATAAAAAAGTTGCTAAAACGGAGGATCCTATGACGCTATTTTACCATGCATCTTTATTGTATCTCACTAATGTATCATTACATTCTTCCAATTTTAGCAAGAATCTACTAATTCTTTTGGAGGAAAGTTATGAAAACACAATGCGACGATTGTACACTGTTGTATCAAGGGCACAACACCTATGGGTACCCATCGTGGAAAGAGTATATTAAGAGAAATATAGATGAATCATGGACTCTCTCTATTCATCCTATAAAAGATGAGAGTAATAGAGAGCATGAAGAGTTCTCTTTTGATCTTCATCTTCTCATTCAATATATTGTAAAAGAAGATGCAAAGCTGGAACAATATGAAAAAGTTCCACTCTCAATTGAGTTAAAGGAAGAAGAGAAAGATTTCTTCTATACCTACCATAAAGATGGAAAGGTTGGCCCACGTCTTAATACACTGCTCACAATTTTAGATGAAAAGTCTCTCTCTGATACTCTTTACATAGTGAAAGTTGCAGCAAAGATAACCCATCCTATCCATTCACTGCTACTAGATGCTGAATGTATTCACTTACACATTGAAAAGACAAAAAGAATCGGTTTTTGGATTAATAAATCAATACGATTATTCATCTCTAATAGTGAAATGGGTAGGGGATACCTTACCTCACCATCAATTAAGGGAATTAGCACACTTAGTCGTACTTTTGATCGATTACATGGGAAATTTGAAACTCATCCAAAGAAAGTGTATCTCAATGAAAAATATAGGGAGAAAATGAAGGCGTTATTACAAGAAGAATTATACAGGTCAATTATTTTGAATATCCCACACTCTCGCTCTCTAATTCCTGACCATCTAAGAGATCAATTTTTGCTTACAGATGAGGAAATACGAGAAGAGCATCTTTTATTAGTTGATCACTATAGCGAAGAGCTCTTTGAACATGAGCGAGTAAGTAAAATAGTCTCGCCTGTTTCACGATTAGTAATTGATCTAGAGCGGTATAAGGATGATGCAAAAGAGAGTATGGCGAATACCGGGATGGGGATGGTTTATACTCATACGACAGGAGGGAAGCCCCTTCGTCGTCCTATAAGTGAAATGGAAAAAGAGCAACTCTATAAAGACTATTATGAACCGTTTATGTTTCAAATGGATCAACGAATTGGGCTCTCATATATAGAGAACCACGTTGTATTACTCATCGATTGCCACTCTTTCTCTTCAGTTCCCCTCTCCTGTGACCTTGACAGATCAGTTCCCCGCCCTGATATTTGTATTGGAACAGATGATTACCATACACCAAAAGAACTCATTGAATTAGTACGTGACTATTTTACGATATGTGGCTATAGAGTCTCTTTAAATACCCCATTTATTGGAACATTTGTTCCAGAAAAAGAAATGCGTCGTGGTAAATATCTTCAATCTATCATGATAGAGGTAAACAGGTCTCTTTATATGAATGAAGAAACTGGAGAAAAACTACAGACTTTTAATGCGATTAAACAACAACTTCACTCACTCTATGAAAAAATAGTCTCGTTTCTCACTCCGTATCAAGAGTGAAAATAAAGATAAGGGAAAAGGCAAAAACCCGCACGTAAATATTACATGATAGATGGGCTCTTATACCCCCATCTTTCATGTAATGTGCTAGTTCTTTTAGAGTCTTCACTGGGTGAGTGAAACTGCGATGGGTGAGTTACTCATCGATATATTGATAGATTACTTTAAAACAGAGGAGCTAAAAGAGAAGGGTGAGATGCAGCCATATTGCTCGTCTCTTCCTTACTATGACACAGATTTTACTATCAAATTCTTTATGTATATCTGTTGTAATTTTTACCTATCTCTATTTCTGTTTTTTCTCATAAAAGATAATCCACCAAAGCCACTAATAATTGCCATATAGAACCCAGCATCATACCACCAGCCAGTGTTGTAGGGTGAATAAATTCTCACCCCATCGACAAAGAGACCTAAAACAAGGGCGAAGGGGGCAATCCAGCCATGCCAGATGCCCATAAGGAACCCAGATGGGGCTGCAGATTGTAGGAGAATATCATCTGTTGCAAGACATGAACTTAATACGACTAAGATGCCCAAAGATACGATAATAAAAAAGATTTTTTTCACAGTAGTTTCCTCACTTTATGCCATTAATACAAGAGAGAGAGCCATCACTACCATCCCTGCAATAACCCCACCAATGGCAATGTGGTGCTCTCCATACTCTTCTGCTGTTGGTAGCAGCTCATCTAATGAAATATAGACCATTATACCAGCAACAGACGCAAATACAACACCAAAGGTAACATCGTTGAAGATCTCTCGTAAAAGGAAATATCCAATCAATGCTCCAATAGGCTCACTTACTCCAGAAAGGAGAGAGAACCAGAACGCTTTCTTTTTACTCTTTGTAGCAAAATAAATAGGGGCAGAGACGGCTACACCTTCAGGGATATTGTGAATAGCAATAGCGACTGCAATACTTATCCCCAGTGTTGGGTCTGACAGTGCTGCCATGAATGTAGCTAAACCCTCTGGAAAGTTATGAATACCAATAGCAAGGGCACTAAAAAGACCCATTCTCATCAGCTTTTTATCATTGCCACCCTCTTTTTCTACCATATCGGTAGGATCAAAATGCATTTCATGAGGGTTCTCATAATTAGGGATGAGCTTATCAATTAATGCAATGATTGCTATCCCTGAAAAGAATGCACCAAGAGTTGCCCAGTAGCCAGGCTTTGGACCTAAGGCACCTTCTAAAGCATCTTTTGCTTTAACAAATATCTCAATCATCGAGACATATAACATCACTCCTGCTGAAAAACCTAAAGAGGCAGCAAGGAATTTAGGATTGAACTTCTTCGAAAGAAAGGACATCAAAGAACCAATACCTGTGGCAAGGCCCGCAAAGATAGTCAGGCCAAAAGCGAACATTACATTATTTATTTCCATAAAAGGTAGTGTATAAATAAATCCTCACTTTTAGCAATCTCTCTCAAGTATTATTCATAAAGATTCTCCAACTTGTCGCAAGATTTTTTAATGAGTATCTTTAAATTAGTATATAATAGAACAAGCTACATATAAGGAGAAGTTATGTATAAAGCTAATGATGAACGCTACGATGAAATGAAATACAAAAGAGTAGGTAACAGTGGACTTCGCCTCCCCTTAGTCTCTTTGGGACTTTGGCATAATTTTGGTGACGCGACCTCTGTCGAGAATGCAAGAAAGATGATCCATACTGCATTTGACTCGGGTATTACTCACTTCGATTTAGCAAACAACTATGGGCCACCTGCAGGATCTGCTGAAATCAATTTTGGTAAAATTCTTAGTGAAGACCTTAAGAGTTATAGAGATGAATTAATAATATCAACAAAAGCAGGGTATCTTATGTACCCAGGGCCTTATGGAGAATGGGGCAGTAGAAAATACCTTCTTGCATCCTTAGATCAGTCACTCGAAAGAATGGGCCTTGAATATGTCGATATCTTCTATTCCCACAGATATGACCCAGATACACCATTAGAAGAGACCATGGGAGCCCTTGCTCAAGCCTATCATAGTGGTAAAGCCCTCTATGTAGGTATCTCATCCTATTCAGCACAAAAAACTATAGAAGCATATGAAATCTTGCAAGATATGGGAGTTCCTCTTCTTATCCATCAACCATCCTATAGTATGATTAATAGATGGGCAGAACCTGAACTTCTTCCAACCCTTAAAGAGTTGGGTGTTGGAACAATCTGTTTCTCCCCCTTAGCGCAAGGGATGCTCAGTGATAAATATCTTAATGGGATTCCAAAAGAGAGTAGAGCTGGAAAAGAAGGGACTGCACTTTCTTCTAAGATGATCACAAAAGAGAATCTAGAAAGAATAGGAGCCCTAAACAATATAGCAAAGGAGAGGGGACAATCTCTCGCTCAAATGGCTCTTGCTTGGGTATTGAGACGCGAAGAAGTGACGAGTGTATTAATTGGAGCTTCATCTACTAACCAGATTAAAGAAAATATAGCAACTCTCGATAATCTGATCTTTAGTGATGAGGAACTAAAAGAAATAGATACTTTCGCTACAGACGGAGAAATCAACCTCTGGGCAGCTTCGAGTAAACACAAATAAGACTATTAAAATAGTATAGAAATACTATCACAATGAAGAAGCAGGAAAAAAACTTTCCTGCTTCTGATTTGTTTACATAGTATATCTAGAGTGCAATAGGCGCTTATTTAGAACTTTCCACAATGTGTTTCACATGGGCAAACTCAGCAATAATGCTTTTATCTGTTTGTGGTTTAACATGAGTAACAATTATCATAGTAATAAAGTTAAGAATAAATCCTGGAACAATTTCATACATATAATTACCTAGCCCAATTTCTTTCCAGATAACTACAGTAACAGCGCCAACTACCATCCCACTAAGAGCTGATTGCCACGTGCTCTTTTTACTAAAGAGAGCCATGAGTATCACTGGACCAAAAGCAGCACCGAAACCGCCCCAAGCGTAGGAAACAAGTGCAAGAATACTACTGTTTGGATTCATAGCGAGTAGGGCAGCAACAAGGGCTATTGCAACAACGCTAATTCTACTTACCCAGATAAGTTCTTTTTGAGAAGCATCTTTCTTTATCACTTTCTGATAAAAATCTTCGGTTAACGCACTTGATGAAACCAAGAGCTGAGAGTCAATTGTTGACATAATAGCTGACAATATTGCAGCAAGGAGAACTCCTCCTATCCAAGGAGAGAACGTGTCTGCTATCATATAGATGAAGACCTTTTCAGCATCCCCACCAGGAGCTGACTCATACATAGCAATCCCAATCAGTCCAACAACAACTGCACCACTAAGAGAAATTAGCACCCAAATTGTTGCAATTAAGGTAGTCTTAGGAAGATCTTTAATTCGTTTAATACTCATGAATCTTACCAAAATGTGTGGTTGTCCAAAATATCCAAGGCCCCATGCGAGAGTTGAAATAATTGCCACAATTCCCATAATTCCATTAGACGGGATAAGAGAAAATGAAATCCCTTTAGCATTTGATGCTAATGAGATAGCTTCACTTCCGCCAACATTGAAAAATGCCAAAAAAGGAACTAACACAATAGCGATAATCATCAAGGTGCCTTGAAAAAGGTCAGTCCAGCAGACAGCCAAAAATCCACCAAGGAATGTATAGATTACTATTACTAAAGCCCCTATAACAATTGCTAATTGATATGATATTCCAAACATTGATTCAAAGAGTTTCCCAGCTCCAGCCATTCCACTAGAAGCATAAATAGCAAAGAAAAGGAGGGTGATAATAGCACTTATAATCCGTAAAAGACCTGTTGGGTCTTTATAGCGGTTTTCAAGAAAAGAGGAGATGGTAAGAGAAGAAGTTTTCTCAGTATAGGTCCTAAGGCGAGGGGCAACCAATAACCAGTTCGCCACTGTTCCAATGAAGAGGCCAATAGCAATCCAACTTTGGCTAATCCCATAGAGGTATACAGCTCCAGGAAGTCCCATCAATAACCATCCACTCATATCACTTGCTTGAGCAGAGAGGGCTGTGACCCATTTCCCCATTCCCCTTCCACCAAGAAGATAATCTTCAATATTATTCGTCTTTTTATAGAAATAAAGACCAACTGTCATAAGAAAAACTAAATAAATAACAAACGTAATAATTGTTGCACCAAGAGCCATAATACATCCTTATATAGAAAAATTTGTTTCCTAGCATAGTCTAATGAAGAGGGGAATGCAAGAAAATGAGGTTTTTACTTTATTGAAAATGAAGAATTGTAAATAAAGCGAGAAAAGTTGGATGAAAATCGTTATGGAATACAGTGTTTACTATGGTAAAATACCATTGATTGTATATGAAATGAATCTATACGAATAATTGTATTGGTTTTATAGGAGTGTCTTTAGTCTCAATAAAGTGAGTGTTGCTATTGTTGGAGGTGGATGGGTTGTCCATTATCACCTAGTGAATCTATCAAAGATGGAAGAGGTAGAAATAGTCGCAATGGCAACTCGACGGGTAGAAACATTAGATGGTATACGAAATCGTATACCGCATGCTCGATTCTATCACTCTTTACATACACTCATTGATGAAGAAAAAGATCTTGATGCAATTATTACTCTTCCTCCTCATGTTCATGATAATATTGAATAGATTGCAGCCAAAAAGGGGCTTCATCTATACGTAAAAAACCCATTGGGTGTTGATCTTCTCAACGTGAGAGAGAAAGATTGAATAATAAAAGAATCTGGTATTATTAGTTCTGTTGGGTATCAAACGAGGTATAATCCAGTGTGTTAAAGGATAAAAGAGATTATTGAGAGAGTTCGCGTATGATATGTGAGTGGAATATGGAACGGGTCTATGCCACCGCCTCTTTGGTGGAGAGATAAAAAATCTTCTGGTGGCCAAATACATGAACAAGCGACTCATATAGTAACTCTTTTTCTCTATTCCTTTGGTGAAATTGTTTCACTCTATTCAACCGGAACAAGAGGCCTTATGAATCATATTTCTTCATATAATAGTGAGGTTGCTAGTATAAGTATCTACACTTTTGCCTAAGGTCTTATCACAAACGTTCAGTGTGGCTGTTTTATTGATGAAAATAAGGGAGTTTCTACCATCGAGTTTTCGATCTATGCAGATGGTACAACAATAGAATATGAGTGGGATACAAAGGCAACGATCCGCCAAGTAGATAATGAGAACACTTAGTTTTTTGGTAATACATTTCACTACACAGCCCTCCATGCTTTTATTGATGCAATAAAATATGATGATAAATCTCTTATGTTATCAGTTTATGAAGATGCTTATAATACATTCCTTGCAACCTTTGGTGCTAACAGCTCGATGAAGAAACATGAAGTTGTTTTCCTAAATGATCTATTTGGATATGGTCAAAAACTAAG
>CAYZUR010000064.1:0-8072 GCA_964481535.1 uncultured Spirochaetaceae bacterium
TAGAACCTTTTGAAGAATAGCATAAGGAATAAATAGTATGGTTAAGGCAATCCTTTTCGACATGGACGGTGTTCTCATTGATTCAGAAGAGTATATTAGCAAAGCTGCCATTGAGTTTTTTCACTCTATAGGAGTGATGGCAACAGGTGAAGATTTTATTCCTTTCATCGGAGCAGGGGAGAACCGTTATATCGGTGGGGTAGCTGAGAAATACGGCGTTGAGATTGAGATTGAAGAAGCTAAAATCGCAACATATAAAATTTATGAGAGATTAATCAAAGGGAAAGAAGAAGCTCTTCCTGGCGTTGTCAGATTCATCACTAATGCTCATAAAGCTCACATCCCAATGAGTGTAGCAACAAGTGCAGACCCCACAAAGATGGAAATAAACCTCGAAGTAATGAATTTAGATAGATCTTGGTTTTCCTCTTTAGTTCATGGGAAAGATATTGAAAGAAAAAAACCATTTCCAGATATATATGAAAAAGCAGCTGGTAAGATGAACATTGCATCGAGTGATTGTATTGTATTTGAGGACGCAACTAATGGAGTAGAAGCTGCAAAAAGAGCAGGTGCTCTCTGTGGTGGAATTACTACGAGCTTCTCATCGAGTGAGCTATTAGATAAAGGGGCAGATTTTATTATTTCTGGCCTTTCTGATTTTCCAGATTTTTCAACCATTGAAGAGTTTAACACCCTACTCACCTTATTTATGGGGAGAGAGAAAGCTCTATTAGCAAGAGAAAACGCCTATGTACGCTATTCAAAGTATAAAGTGGGAGCAAGTATCTTAAGCAAAAAGAGTGGATTGTTGTATAGTGGGTGTAATGTTGAAAATGCTAGCTATGGAGCTACAATCTGTGCAGAACGTGGGGCTATCATGAAGGGGATAAGTGTTGAAGGACGCCTCGATATAGCTATGGTAGTAGTGGTAACAGATGATTATCCTGCAGCTCCACCATGTGCAATCTGTTTGCAGGTTCTAAGTGAGTTTACATCCCCAGATGCATCAATATATCTATGTGATCTAAAGGGGCATATTACTCACTATTATTTTAAAGAATTACTGCCCCTTCCTTTTGTCTTTCCCGATATTTAGCAAACATTGCCTTCAATAGACATCATTTTATCTACTCTTTTAGCATGGCGCCCGCCTTCAAAATCTTCGTCAATATATGCATCAAGCATATCTAAGACATTATCTTGGTATTCTATTCTTCCACCAAATGCAATAAAATTACAATTATTGTGGGCTTTAGCCATTGTGGATGCAAAAATGTTTTGAGGGAGTGCACATCTAATCCCTTGAATTTTATTTGCAGAAATAGAGATTCCAATTCCTGTTCCACAGCAAAGAACTCCAAACTCATATCCACCAGCTGCATATTCTCCACAAGCAAGGGTTGCCATATCAGGGTAATCAACTGAATCGTTGTTTTTTGCTCCAAGATGATTCACATCAAACCCTCTTTTCTCTAGATGCATAACAAGTTTTTGTGCTAATTCTATAGCCCCATGATCATTTGCAATTACTACTTTACTCATATTTTACTTCCCTTATAGAACAATCTATGTAAATGATAATTTACATAAATCATTCTACAATATAATAGATGAATGGGAAACTCATCATACTCTACTTTCTTTTGTACAATTGCCACCATGGAGTTCTTGGATATTGATGATGTTCCCAATGATACGAAAAAAACCAACAACTTAGCATCGCAAGAAAATGATTTTTCTTCATTGTTCTCGACCTGTGTGGTTCCATTTCTGGTGTATGAGGTTGTTTGTGTGGCCAGTAGGTTCCAAAGTAAAAGAGTTGGAACGTTCCTAAAAATGGCGGAATAATCCAAAACAACATAATATTGGGTAATGGAGCTTTAAATAGGTAGAGGATGACATTAAAAAGGAGGGCCATTGTTACAATTTGTCTCATTGTTATATAAGAGAAAAAGAAAGAGAAAAACCACGTAAATACATGTTGAGAGGTGCTACAGTAATCAGGGTCTTTTGAAGTTGCCACATTGTTGTGATGCTTCATATGATTGGTAAACATTTTTTTGAAAGAAAATGCTGCAAACAACCATAGAGCAAGTTGCCCAATAGTATTATTTACTTTCCGACTCGAACTCACCGCAGAGTGCATACTGTCGTGTGCTGTGATAAAGAGTCCAGTATACAGGTATCCTTGAAACAAAATATGAAGATAGGTAAGAGGAGATGAATAATTAACTACATATATAAATAAAAGATAATAGAGATGTGAAGCCCATAATACAATAACACTTAACGCAATCACTATTCCCATTTATTTCTTCCTCTTATTGTATAGATCAGCACTTATCATACCACTTAGCGTTGCGAGAGGCATCCCACCACCGGGGTGCACAGACCCTCCACAATGGTAGAGTCCTTTATATCGCGATGATCTATTTCTATGGCGTAAGAATGCTGCCATTAGTGTATTGCTTGAAATTCCATAGAGAGCACCTTGATGAGAGTTTGTCTCTTCCTCAATTCCTTGAGGAGTAAGAATTCCTTCACTCTCTATATGTTTTTCTAGATTTACACCTAGTACCTTACTTAGTGTATTTATTACTGTGGTTCTAGTCTCTTGAATCTCTTTTTCTAATTTTTCTCCTGTAAAAGGGGGAGCATTTACAAGAACAAACCAGTTTTCTTTTCCCTTTGGTGCATCAGTTGGAGTTATTTTGCTCGTAATATTAACATAAATAGTTGGGTCAGTAGGAATTTTATGCTGATTGTGAATTTCATCAAACTCCTTCTTATAATCGTCACTAAAGAAAATATTGTGAACTAATAACTCATCAAACTCCTTATCAATTCCAAAATAAAATACGAGGGCAGAGGAGGAAGAAGGAAGGCGTTTATATCGTTTTGAAAGTGGCGCTTTCTCATCCTCTAAAAGGTCTTGATACAAAGTGAGTGTATCTACATCACTAAAGACGGTACTACTGGCAATCTGTTTACCAGCTACCATCACCCCTGTAATATTCCTTTTCGTATCATAGGTGATGCTCTCTACTTTAGTTCCTGTATGAGAGATACCCCCTAATTCATGAAAGAGTTTTACCATCCCTTCTACTATTCCATATATTCCATTTTTTACCCCATACCCACCAAGGCCATGCTCCACATAAGCAATATTGTTAAGTGTTGCTGGTGCTTGGTATGGATCTGATCCATTGTAGGTTGCATAGCGGTTAAGAAGTTGAACCATTCTTTCATCAGAAAAAAAGGAAGAATTTGCCTTAAACATACTCCTAAGGGGATCAATGCGGAGGAATTGCATTAGTGATGAGAGAGTTTTTTTATTCGTATACGTGGCAGGAGTATGAAGAGATTTCTCAAGAAAGATTTCATGGGTAAGGTCCCAAATCTTTTTTGAGTAGGAGAAATACGATGCAATTTCTTTCTCACTCACATTGAGGTGGTTAATAAGAGTTTCTGAAAACTTCTCGATAGTATCGCTTGCAAAATTAGTCCCATCATTAAACCAATAATGGGTAATAGGACTAAGGGGAACAATCGGAATATAATCGTATACATTTTTATTTGCTTGAGCAAAAAGGTGGTCAAAGACTTCTACAAGGGTTAGAAGAGAAGGCCCTGTATCAAAGCGGTATTCCCCTATAGTTTTTGTATTTGCTTTTCCACCAAGATTCTCATGCTGTTCAAAAAGGATTACCTTCTCTCCCTTAGATAGAAGGGAAATAGCAGCACTTAATCCACCAAGTCCCCCTCCAACGACAATGATAGGCTCATTATCCATTCTTCTGTTCTCTTTTTAGAAATATTTTTTTACATGTCACATAACTTGTGAGGAAGAATCCTAGCATGCTTGTATTATAAAACAGATCTTCTAACGGAATTGTGAAGATTCTAATTCCCCAAATAGCTTCACTGTTATAAAGGACAATAGGAAGTCCTGTGAGAATAGAGTTCACTAATAAAAATGCGACAATAGAGAGAAGAAAGTACCACAAAGTATGTATTTCTTTAAACAGATGAGGGGCCACAAGCAATGTAACTCCTACATAAAATGAGAGGAATATCATAGCAAGTTTTGAATATCCTTTATCAGAGAATACGAAAAATAAGATAATACCTGTAATAATAACAATAATGCTGATGATTGAAACAGCTTTATTATTATCAGTTTTTTTGTATGGGAAATAGGCCCGTGCCACTTCATAGATAAAAATACATGCATATGGAACTACAAAGAAGAAAAGCCATTCCCCTAAGGGGAGGCCAAAAATTGTAACTATTCCTGAGTATTGGCTATTAAATGACCAGTGTCCAAGACCCGTGACAATTACATCCCACGTAATATAGACGGCACTTACAGGAATAATCGAGATAAACAATGGTTTCCAATAGGTATAAAAAGCAACCTTTTTGTCAAATGAGAGGGCTAAGGGGCCAAGAAGCACTAAAATTGTAATTAACACATATGTGTACATATGCCACTCCTAGGTAAGATTAACGTCTTACATACTTTTATGTTTTATGCCTTATATATTAGCATAATTCCGTTGAAATGTGTTCAAAAATGGAGTACTATTTTTTTATGAGTAAAAATGTAGTAATTATCGGTGGAGGCTTTGGCGGCCTCAGTTGTGCAGCGCTATTAGCTCGAGATGGGTTTAATGTTACCCTCATCGAAAAACTAGATGCTTTAGGTGGTAGAGCTCGATCTTGGAAGAAGGATGGTTTTACTTTTGATTTAGGACCTTCTTGGTATTTAATGCCCGAAGTGTTTGAACACTTTTTCTCACTGTTTAAGAAAGAGCGAGAAGATTTTTATAAGCTAGCTAAGCTAGACCCATATTATAAAGTCTTCTTCTCAAAAGAAGAATCAGCATTACTTACCGCAGATGAAGAGAAAAATGCAGCCCTTTTTGAAACCTTTGAAAAAGATGGATCTGACAATTTTAAACGTTACATAGAACAAGCAACCTATAAATATGATGTTGCGATGAGTGAGTTCTTATATAAAGATTATCAACACCTCACCCAATTTTTTAATAAAAGAGTAATGAGTGAAGGGCTTCGATTAGGTGTTTTCAAAAAATTAGATAAATTTGTCTCCACCTATGTACATGATAGAAGATCAAAACAAATACTAGAATATGCAATGGTCTTTCTTGGTACTCATCCAGAGAAGGCCCCCGCTATCTACTCAATCATGTCCCATGTTGATTTAAAACTTGGTGTCTTTTTCCCAGAAGGGGGGATGGCTGGAGCAGCCGCTGGCTTTGCAAAGCTCTGTGAGGAACTTAATGTAAACTTAATAACGAGCGAAGAAGTCACCCATATTGAGACTAAAGGTGGAGTAGCTTCTCACGTACATACAAATAAAAAGAGTTATGAAGCAGATATTGTTGTCTCTGCTGCCGATTATCATCATACAGAGACGATGTTGTTAGATGAAAAAGATAGAATGTACTCAGCTAAATACTGGGAAAAAAGAATTGTTGCCCCTAGTATGTTTGTTGTCTATTTAGGGATTAATAGGGAATTAAAGAACCTTGAACATCATAACCTCTATTTTATGGAAGACTGGAATGAACACTTTACCACTATCTTTGATACCCCTGCATGGCCCAAAGAACCATGTTTCTATCTAAGTTGTATCAGCAAAACAGATAAAACTAGTGCACCAGAGGGAGCGGAGAATGTATTCTTACTTATTCCAATAGCTCCAGGGCTTAAAGATGATGATGAGACAAGAGAGAAGTACCTTTCTCATGTATTAGAGCATGTGAAAAAAATAACAGGTGAAGATCTTACTAAGGATGTACTTGTGAAAAGAGTCTATTCACACAGAGATTTTATTGAAGATTATCATGCGTTTAAAGGAACAGCTTTAGGTCTTTCCCATAATCTCTTCCAAACAGCAATATTTAGACCGACTAATGAGAGTAAGAAAGTAAAGAATTTATATTACACAGGACAATATACTCATCCGGGTGTTGGTGTTCCTATGGTTCTTATCGCTTCTCAAATATTAGCCGAAAAGATACAAAATATTTATGGATAATACTACTCACGAAGAAATCTTTCGTAATGGAAGCAAAACGTACTATTTCTCTTCTCGTTTCTTTCCTAAAAAGGTAAGAGGCGATGTCTTTATTCTCTATGGATTTGTCCGAGTTGCTGATAATTATGTAGATAGCATTCCTCAAGACGCTAATAAGTTTTTCGCATTTAGAAAAGCATATGAAACAGCTCTAAAAACAGGAGCGTTGAGTGGAAATCACATCATAGACTCATTTATTGACCTTCAAGAAAGAAAGAACTTTGATAAGGCATGGACTAAAGCCTTCCTTGATGCTATGCAACATGATCTTGTTAAATCTACGTGCGATACCTTAGAGGAGATTCTTACCTATATCTATGGATCAGCCGAAGTAATTGGCTTGTTTATGTCAAGAATAATGGATTTAGACGATGCGGCCCTGCCGTTTGCGAAGATGTTAGGAAGGGCAATGCAGTATATTAATTTTATTAGAGATATCAATGAAGATGTTTCCCTTAATAGAAGATATATTCCACTTACCGATACTACATTACCTGCATTGAATAAAAAAGCTGCCTTAGAAAATAAAGAAGAATTTATTCGCTTTATGAGGAAAGAACTAGAAAGGTACTACGAATGGCAAAAAGAAGCTTCTAAAGGGTACAAATTTATTCCACGAAGATATCGTATTCCAATCATGACAGCAGCAGATATGTATTGTTGGACTGGTAGTACAATAGCAAAAGATCCCCTCATTGTATTCGAAAAGAGAGTAAAACCTGGTAAGGGGAGAATTATAAGAAAGGGTTTAGCTCATATTATTGGAGTATCAAAAGAATGCAAATAAATAATAATAAAGCACAAAAATGGGTTTTTATTTTGGTTCCTATTTTTTATGCAGCAGGTGTATTGTGGCATGCCCTTGATTTTACATTACCCTACATGATGATTCTCACCCCTTACACTATTTTGATTACTGCCATTATAGGATTTTATCCTGAGGTGAGAAGGAAGGATTCAACTCTTATCCTATGGATTGGTGTTACTTTTCTTATCACCTTTGCCCTTGAAGCTATCGGGGTCGCAACAGGCTTAATCTTTGGGTCTTACTGGTATGGACCTACCTTAGGATTCTCCCTCTTTGAGGTTCCCCTTCTTATTGGGATTAACTGGACCCTCATTATTATGGGATCTATTATCATCATTAAGAAGGTGAGTAAAAACATCTATGTTATCTCACTTACTACTGGATTAGTAACTCTCTTATTTGATTATGTGATGGAACCAGTTGCTATTCAGTATGATTACTGGACTTGGCAAGGGGGGGCAATTCCATTACAAAACTATATTGCCTGGTTTATTATTGCCTCTTTATTTGCTTTTATCCATGAAAAAATGAGAGTAACGCATAAGAGTATTATCCCTTCCTTTGTAGTGATTGTTCAATTATTGTTTTTCTTAGCTCTTCGCCTTTTTGTTATATAAGAATGTCACTATGATAGAGCTTTATTCTCTCTTTATGCTATTATTGGGTAGGAGCTAACCTGTATGAGTGATATTTACGTAAGTGGGCATAAAAACCCTGATCTTGATTCAGTAACTGCTGCCTGGTGCTATGCTAGGTTAAAAAATATGATTGATAGTGATAACAATTATATTCCGATTCGATTAGGGCAGATGAATGTTACGACGAAAAATCAATTTACTAAAATTAATGTCTCTCCTCCTATCTTTATAAAAGATATTAAAGCACGAGTTCATCAAGTGATGATAAGAGATTTTTGGTCTTTACGTCCCACAGATCCAGTCTATTCTCTGGTGAGATATCTTAAAAAAAATCATGCCTCAGTTGTCCCCTTGATAGAGGGTGATCAATATCATGGATTGTTGTCTCTTGATGAAATCACCTTATATTTTTTAAAAGAGAATTCTAGAAGTCGTCCTAAATACCACTTTACCCCTTTAAACTTTAAACCATCTTTTGCACAGAGTTGGTAGGAACAGCAAAATAAGCTTTAATTTG
>CAYZUR010000065.1:0-8056 GCA_964481535.1 uncultured Spirochaetaceae bacterium
AACAACTACTCAATTAAAAAAGGTGGTAGAGTTATTTGATAAACAGACAATATCGACTCATGCAACCTTTGAACCAACATCTTCTCCTTTAGGCTCATTAGTGCGTCAGGTTCTTCGTCATGAAGTCGTGACCACCCCCTTAGCCCTTGCCCTATTATTTGCAGCAGATAGAGACGATCACCTTCACCACCCTATAACTGGTATCACTCAACGTCTTGCTAATGGAGAAATTGTGATTAGTGATCGCTATTTCTTCTCTTCCCTTGCCTACCAATCAGTTGATTGTGGGTTTGAAAAAGTATTGTCTTTAAATCAATTTCCATATCCTGAGTATATTTTCTTTATTGATACTCCAATCGATGATTGTCTTTATCGTATTGATGAGAGAAAAGAGAATAAAGAGATATTTGAGCATAAAGAATTTCTCACTAAGGTAAAGCACAATTATGATAAAATATTTAGTGACTTACCACATGATGTTCATTTCTTTGTGATTGATGGGACTAAATCCAAGGAAGAGATTACCCAAACTATTTCTTCGATATTAGAGAATGAAAAGCTCCTATAAGATTAGCATTGCATCACCATAGGAGAAGAATCTGTATGCATTTTCTATAGCGTGTTGATATGCCAATTCGATTAATTCTTTTGTAGCAAAGGTCGAGACTAATACAAGAAGTGTAGACTCTGGGGTGTGAAAATTAGTTATCAGATGATCAACTACGTTAAATTTAAAGGATGGGGTAATAAATAGCTTTGTGCTATTTTTTCCACTTGTTAAGAGATTCTCTTCTTCATTCCAAGCACTCTCTAGTGTTCTCACACTTGTAGTACCCACTGCAATAATAGGTCTCCCCTCTTTTTTTGCTGTTGTAACGATGTTGGCTGTTTCATCACTAATTTCATAATATTCTCTGTGCATAATGTGTTCTTCAAGAGTTGTAGATCGTACTGGCAAAAATGTTCCAGGCCCTACATGGAGAGTCACTGGGGCGATTTGAATCCCTAAATCTCTAATAGAGGTCATTACATTTTCAGTAAAGTGTAGTCCTGCGGTAGGAGCTGCAACAGAGCCACTGTTTTGCGCATAAATTGTTTGATAGCGAGATTCATCTTGTTCTTCATCACCCCTTTTAATGTATGGGGGGAGTGGAACATGACCTACTGTGTCAAAAAAAGATTCATAAATTGGTTGATTAAATGAGAGTATTTTTCCGTCTAGACTCTCTTCTATTATTGTACCAATTATCTCTTTTTCTGGATGGTGGAAATTGTATGATTTACCAACTCTCTGCCTTTTACTCTTACTTACCATCACAAGCCAGGAATTATCTTTTAGGGGGTGCAGAAATAAGAATTCTACTTTTGCCCCAGTTTCACTTATCCCATAGACACGTGCTTTTCTCACTCGCGAGTCATTTATTACAAGAACTGCATCATGTGGTAAAAATGAGGTAATATCTGTAATAGTTGAATCTTTTAATGAGGCATGAGCACGATCTAGAACGAGAAGTCTTGATTCTCCTCTTCGATCGGCTGGGTATTGTGCTATTAAATGCGGGGGTAAATTAAAAGAGAATTCCTTGATATCCATCGTCACTCCTATTCGTTTCATAGCCTAACAATTGATACGCCATGGAAGTGACCATTCTCCCTCTAGGGGTTCTTTTAAGATACCCTTTTTGGATTAGATATGGTTCATAAAAATCTTCTAAAGATTCAATTGCTTCACCGACAGAGATTGCAAGTGTTTCAGCAACTACAGGACCTCCATCATAGAACTCGATAATTGTTCGTAATATATTTCTGTCTTGTTCTTCAAGACCCATTTCATCAATGCCGAGACGTTCCATACTCAATTTCACAATTTCTTCATCAATTGTTCCATTGCCTAAAATTGTGGCATAGTCTCGTAGGCGTCTAAGTAATCTGTTTGCAATACGAGGTGTTCCTCTCGAACTTTTTGCCAAAAGAATAATAGCACTTTCAGTGATTTTTGTCTCTAAAATAGCGCCGCTTCTTCTAATGATATTCTGGAGTTCTTTTTCGTTATAGAATTCAATTCGACAGGTAATTCCAAAACGGGAATAAAGAGGAGAAGAAACTTGTCCAGCTTTTGTAGTTGCCCCAATTAAGGTAAATTTTGGAATAGGGATTCGAATTGTACGAGCTGCAGGACCTTGCCCTATAATCCAGTCAATTTCATAGTCTTCCATTGCAATGTAGAGCATCTCTTCTAATGCAGGTCGCATTCGGTGTATCTCATCAATAAAGAAGACGCTGTTTTCAGTGACATTAGTAAGAATTCCTGCTAAGTCTTTTGGTTTTTCTAATGCTGGAGCACTTGTCATTCTAATTTCAGAGCCCATTTCATTGGCAATAATAGATGCGAGCGTAGTTTTACCAAGACCCGGGGGGCCTATAAGAAATACATGATCAAGGGCATCTTTTCTTTCTCTAGCAGCTCTAATGAACACTGATAAATTATCTTTAATCCTAGGTTGACCTTGGAAATCTTTGAGTGTTTTAGGACGCAAAATGTTTTCATTTACATCACTATCTTGTTGGAAAGAGGAGGAAAGGAGGGAAGTATCTTCTTCAGTTATCGGTTCCACAATTACCCCAATGCTATGATTGCATGTTTGAAGAGAAACTCTTCACTATCATGTAGACTTTTATTACTTAATACTTCTTTGTGTTTCTCAAGCAATGTTTGAATAGTTGAAACAACTTGTTTTTTATCATACCCCATATCACACAGAGAGACAACAAGATCACTATAAATTGAGTCGACACCCGTAGAAGCTCTCTTAGGGATTACTTGATCAATAATGATTGTATCACGTAAGGCAAGTATTATTTTTTGGCTTGTTTTAGGTCCAATTCCTGGGATAGAGGAAATATAGGTTAAATCATTATTATCGAGTGCTTGAATGAATGCTTTAATTTGGACTCCACTAAGAATCTTTAAGGCTTGTTTAGCCCCTATTCCATTTACTTTTATAAGTTCATGAAATACTGATCTTTCTGTTTCATCACTAAACCCAAATAGTGTCATACTATCATCTCGGTGTTGTAAGTGGGTAAGAATTCTCACTTCTCTTTTAGCCTCTCCACTTAAAGCTGAGAGTTTAGATGCCGTTTGACTTGAGATAAGAATGGTATATTCAACTCCACCACTTGTTCGAATCACAACAGTTGAAGTAAATACATGGGTTACTTCTCCAATGATTGCATATATCATATATCATCCTCACTTTTAATGTATTTTTAATTTGTAAGACTGAGAAAGGGCAGCAAGGCAAATAGCTACAGCGAGAGAATCAGCAGCATGATCTGGCTTTGGGATTTTATCGAGTTTCAATAAGAGTTTAACCATCTCTTGAACTTGTTTTTTATCTGCTTTTCCAAATCCTGTTACTGCCATTTTTATTTGAAGTGGAGTAAAAACAACAATCTCTAAATTCAGTAGTTGTATTTGTTGAATAATTGCCCCTATTACTTTAGCAACTGTTATAGCGGAGGTAACATTTTGAGAAAAGAAGATATCTTCAATAGAGACTATTTCAACATTGTGAGTAACCGCTAACTCTCCAACTTTAGAGGCTATGGTAAATATCCTATCCTCTTTTTTTTGGGAAGTTTTAGTTGTAATCGTACCATAAGAAACAGGCCGGTAGCGTTGATTTATTGCATCAATCACTCCCCAGCCTGTATTTGCGAGCCCTGGGTCTATACCCAGTATTCTCACATTATTCCTCGTTATCTTCGTAGTCGTCAGGAATTTCTAGGTTTGAAGAGACAAGTTGTACGTCATCTAATTCTTCAAGTCTATCAATAATCCTTAACACTTTTGCTGTTCTTTCATTCGTTAACGATACCATAAGGTCTGCTATTTTTGTTACTTCAGCACTGCTTTCAGTAAAGTTTGCCTCTTGCATCCCTTCTAATACTGAAGCAAAGTCAGAAGGATCTGTAACTACTTCAATAATACCATCGGATGTACTAATATCTTCAGCTCCTAATTCAAGTGCAGCTTCTAATATTTGATCTTCACTATATGTTTCTTCTTCATAGGTAATAATACCTTTAGTTTGGAACATGTATGCAACTGAACCACTGGTTCCTAAAGAGCCCCCAAGTTTTGTAAGGGTGCTTCGTACATCAGCTGCTGTTCTGTTTTTATTATCAGTAAGTGTATCGATAATAAGAGCAACACCTCCAGGAGCATACCCTTCATAGGTAAGTTCATAGTAGGTAGAATCGCCCATCTCTCCAAGCCCTTTTTTAATAGCTCTTTCAATATTATCTTTAGGCATATTTTCAATTTTGGCTTTTAAGATAGCTGTTCTTAATTGTGCATTAGCTTCAGGGTCTCCCCCTCCAATCTTTGCTGCTACAGATATTTCCTTAATCAACTTTGTGAATTTCTGGCCACGTTTTGCGTCGGCAAGACCTTTTTTGTGTTTAATAGTTGCCCATTTACTATGCCCGGACATATATAATTGCACCTCTTTATTTTAAGATTACTGAATCGTTTTAGAGTAGGGTTAGATTATCACGCTCATTTTTAACAGTCAAGTGGGGAAAGATATTTGATTTACGACAAATTAGCCACAAATTAGGGTTTTTTCTTCTAATTCATTCTATAATAATCACACTTTTCTGAATTTTATTGCTGGGACTTACCAGGAGAGAAAAATCAATGTGTAAAGCCACCATAGCCTTCTAGCTAGGTGTCAATTGTACAATTTTCTCCATTTTCTACTCTACTAAACTGCTGTTGAGTAAGATTAGCTCTATACGCTATATCTTTTTGAGAAATCCCTTCTGATTCTCTCTTTTGTGCAATTGCTACAGCTAAATCAACTTTCAATTTTTTAATTTTTGAGGCGAGACTCAAAATCAGGGTCCTCTTTTATTAGAGAATCTTTAACTTCTGTATATTTCATGTATCAATTCTCTCCCATAGGGCATTACAAAGTAATGAGATAATTGAATCACATATGAGTAATCCAGAAGTTGTTAAGGAAAACTTGACTTCATCGTTAGAAATATCTTCCTTCATGTTTTTCTCTAATAAAAGTATTTCAGAGTGAAAGAACGTATCAAAGAATAGAGAAAATCTTTTTTCAAAGGTTTTTTTATCAATTCCGTCTCTCATTCTAAGTCGTACCATAATATATTCAACGATTTCATCAACTCTACTGAGCTCTTCTATTTCGTAATGATCCTTATTTTGAATATAGGTTTGAATTGAAGGGGTTCCTGTTTGTCGTACAAATTTATTTCCTGTGTGGTATGAGCCCACACTAGATGGCCCTATTCCTACATAATCTTCTAAATTCCAATATCGAATATTGTGCTTACATTGATGTTCTTTACTTATCGCAAAGTTAGATATTTCATATTGATAAAAACCCACCTTTTCTAAGTGAGTCCAAAGAGCTATAAGAAATTCTCTCTCTTTATCTTCATCAAAAGAAATGAGAATGTGTTCATCTCTCTTTTTTGTAAGGCGTGTCCCTTCTTCATAAGTGAGATTATACAGGGATATATGGTCCACATGTGCGGCTTTTACAATATCATTAATATCTTCAATGCTTTCTTGTATCGTTTGAAAAGGAATGCAGGTCATAATATCTACATTAATAGAAGTGCCAAAAGAGGAGTGTATTCGTTTACTCATCTCTAGTGCATTTAGTGTAGCACTCTTTGATGCACTTCGCTGTAAGGTATGAAGATGTTCTTCTTTTAATGTTTGTATTCCAATACTTAGTCTATTTACTCCACTAGAGAAAAGAATATCCATCTCATGGGTAAGGGATTCAGGATTCATCTCGATGGTGAATTCTTTGACCTTTCCAATAGATGTGATGAGTGTAACAATAGATAGTAGCTTCGCTGTACCTATAAGGCCAGGGTTGCCTCCCCCAATAAACACTGTAGTAAAGGGTGAACTTCTCATTGAGATCAGTTCTTGTAATTCTATTATGAGTATTTGATACAACTCGTCTATAGTCTCTTCACTTGAGTGAGCGACAGAATAAAAAGCACAGTAATCACATTTATGAAAACAAAAAGGGATGTGAATATAAAGGGAAAGAGGATTGGATGGGTCGACATGGATACTCATAATTCTCTATTTCACCATTGTGATATGAGAGAATGGCCAGAAGATGAATTTCACTTTTCCTATAATAGAAGAGTTTTTCACAGGTCCAAAATAGCGACCATCTTGAGAGTTATCTCTGTTATCACCACAAGGAAGTGTATATCCTAGGGGAACATAGATTCCTACATCATAGACACTTTTATCACTACGAGTGGTAAGATTAGATGGGTCGATTTCACTTATTGTACGCGCTTTCATTTTGTTTACTTCATAGTAATCTACCAATCCTTTATAATTAGCAACCTTCTGATACGAGGCAACAAGAACATTTGGAGCTAAATTACTCATATCGAGTTCTTGGTATCCTAACAAAGAGCCATAGGATTCAATCCCAGAGTAAAATTCTGGATCTATCGTTTGTTTTGGTGCAACACTCAAATCATTACTGACTCTAAATAGAGGGTCCTCTATCCCTTGTGTTTGTCCAAATCCTCTAATATTGGCTGTTCCGTTGTCAAATTTTACAACATCTCCACTCATTGCAGCAGCTCTTTTAACGTATAACCTCTCTCTTGGATTTCCCGCATCATCTTTATCAATATTAACAAGGGAAAAAGTTCCCATATAGAGAATTTGAGAGAGGATGTCAAAAAGGGGACCACGAGAAGTATACAGAGGATTGTAAAAGACAATAACATCATCCCTTAAAGGAGTAATTGATGAAAAGAGTTTAGGACCGGTCGGATAGAGTTCTACACCATAACTTGTTTTACTTACATATACTCTATCTTTTACCATCAGTGTATCTTCCATACTAGGAGTTGGTATCATAAAGAGTTGAAAGAGAAATTGGTTAATAATTAAGACAAAAATAACGGCAAATACAATAGCGTCTACCCAACTAAGGATTTCTTTTTTAAGAGATTTTTTCTCACTTTTAAGAGCTTTTTCTTTTTCTCTTCTCATCTTTCTTATCGTGAGCTTTTTTTCAGTAAATTGGGTAATCCAGATACTATATGCATTCATGATAAGTAAATTATCATAATAGCGACTTATTGACAATAACTTGTTAACTGAGTAATTTGTGCTACATACATGAGAAAAAAGAAAAAAAAAGAATCCATATCAGTACCTCCTGTGAAATTAAAGTCAATGTTTGGCCTTACTCCACCCGTATATCTCACTATTATCTATGTGAGTCTCATAATAATTGTAATTTTTGTTGTAGGGTTTTTACCTGGTATCATCAAAAGTGGGAAAAGGGTTACCTTCACCTCCCCTGTTGCTTTTAGTAGTGTCTATGTGGATGAAAATTATGTGGGTACAGCTCCTGTGACAACATTCTTACCTCCGGGAGAGCACAATGTTGTCTACTCTTTTAAAGATGTAGCTACGATAAGTGAAACAATACGCGTCTCTCATCCACTTTTTCTTACATGGCTCATTCCTCGTAAGCAATTTGTATCATCATCCTTTTATCTTAACGAGAAAAATTTTCCTTCATACCTTGAAGAAATATTGAGTGATATCATCCGCTATTCTGCTGTGTTAGAGTTTGATGAAGTGACTCATTACCCCCCACTATTAACACGTGCTGCTACAACATTCATAGAAGGAAACATTACAAACCTTACTATCATGAATTCATTTCTATTAGACTCATCGCTTTTTATTACTTCTCAGGTGATGCTTGATGATTTTACAAGTGCCATTAACATTCTTAAAGAAAATAGTATTGATACGAGTAATCTGTCCAAAGAGGCAGGTAAGATAGCTGTTTTGTTTGAAGATGAAACTACTAAAACTCCTCTTATACAAAATAGATCTTCACTCGTAGATTCAACTCCTACTTCCCTCACACTCAAGAATATGACTATTGAAGGATCATCTTTTAGTGGTGGTGATATTGTAGTTGGAAAACAGATTCCACTTACCTACCCT